>DASPNN010000298.1:0-3841 GCA_035626495.1 Chryseosolibacter sp. | reverse complement strand
TAGACTTCTTTCATGTTCTTGTTGGAATTGGCTTAATTTTTCTGCGAAAATAGACAAAACAATCGATTGCAAAATGGTCGCGGCAGGAATTTGGCTACCAGTCGGGTTTTGAGCGGTCACGCGATTTCGTGGCTTTCCGTTTGTTTTGCTGCAGATATTGCTTTTCCTGATTTTTCATTGCTTCGAGGATCATCAATGCTTTTTCCGGCGTCATGTTGGGAATTTTCGCGGGATCGAAATTCTGCAGGTCTTTTTTCTGCTGCTTCTTTTTTTCTTCTTCTTCGGCACTTTCCTCAGTCTCTTTTTTCTCTTTCTCTTTTTTCTGCTGTTCCTCTCCCTCGTCGCCCTCCTTCTTTTCCTGGCCCTGTTGCTTATCGTCCTTTTTTTCGTTGTCCTTCTGCTGCTGGTCTTTCTGATCCTTGTTTTGCTGGTCCTGGTTCTGATCGTTCTGCTTTTCTTCCTCCTTGATCTTTTGACGAAGCGCATTCAGCTTTGGGTCATTCGGGAATTTTTTAAGCCCGTCGTCGAGTGTTTTCTTCGCCTCGCCCATCTTATTATGAATGTAATGGTTCGATGCCATGTGAAAAGTCGATTCGGCCGACTGAGCGAACGCCCACAAAGGCAAAAGGAAAAAAACGAGTGTTATCAATCTGAACCCCATAAATTATTTGTTTATATCCGCCACTTCTTTGATCCTGTTTATGTAATCCTGATACGTGCCCACGGTCTTGTCTTTCTTCAAACCTTCGATCATCAACTCGTAGGCGGCGTTGTATTGCCGCTGCGCCACAAGTTTGTCGGCCTGTTCCTTGAGTTTCCTGGCAAATTCCGATGGCTCCTGGTTTTGTTGATCCTGCTTGTTTTTGTCATCTTTCTTTTGATCCTCATCTTTCTGCTTCTGGCCATCGAGCTTCTTTTTCAGCATTTCGTAATTATAACGTGCATCGTCGTTAAAAGGATCGGATTTGATAGCCTGCTTAAAATACCGAAGCGCATCCTCAGGCTTGCCGCGTTTGTTGGACATGACTCCGAGCTGCTGGTTAGCCCGCGAGTTAACTTTTTTGTCGGGACTTCCGCTGAGTCGCTCATACGTCTGGAAGGCGTTGGCGGTGTCTTTTGACAGGTAGTAGGCGTTGGCGAGATTCAGCGTAACAGCGTCGTCGGTGACTTGTAATGAATCGACCAGGTACCGGTATTTTGCAATTGCGGTTTGGTAATCACCGGAATTGAATGCTTCCCGGGCCTGCGTTTTGGCCCGGTTAATTTTCGTCACCTTGAGCGGATCATTAGACAAAAGCGCTATCAATGCCAATGCTAATATGAGCTTCATATCCGGATGGTTTTCACAGGAATCAGCATATCTAGGATCAGCAGCACAGCGGCCGCGGCCAGGAAGTAATAATACTTATTTGCCGTCACGTCGATGAAACGGGCGTCCCTTAGCTCGCCTTCGATTTTGCTGATCGTATTGATCAGACGCGTTACGTCATTGCGGCTTTCATTGATTTCAAAATACTGGCCATCGGTTTTATTCGCCAGGCTTTTAAGGGAAGAGCTGTTCAGACGGGTGAGCACGACGTTTCCTTCCCGGTCTTTTTTTAATCCGTTCGGTCCGTAAATGTTGCCGCCCTTTTCCGTTCCGATGCCTAGGGTGAACAGCTTGATGTCTTCGTCTTCGATGTCACGCACCACTTCATTGGTCTCTTCGCCGAAGTCTTCACCATCGCTGATGAGGATAATGATTTTCGACTTTGCTTCCCCGCTTTTTGTTTCTTCTTCCTTGAGCTTCTTCAGCGCCATGCGCAGGGCTGGTCCGAAATCGGTTCCCGACGAAGGCACCAGGCCGGTATTCATTGTCTCGATAAAAAGATTCAGGGCGTTCTGATCGAAGGTCAGGGGGCATTGCATGAAGGCCTCACCACTGAAGATGATCACACCGATGCGGTCCGAATTAAATGCATCCACGACCCGTTTCATCTCAAATTTGATTTTCTCCAGGCGCGTTGGCTGAATGTCGAACGCGTCCATCGATTTAGAAAGGTCGACGCATATCATGATATCTTTCCCGATTGACTTGACTTCTCTCTTACCTCCCCCAAATGAAGGGCCGAGAATCGCAACGATGAACAGGAAAAAATAGACAAATCGGATCACGAGCTTGACAAACACCGCCGCGAATGGTGTATTCAAGGTGTTCGCAATCCGGATCACCCGGACTAAATACAGCACATAAAACAACACGAATGCCGCAATGAATGCGATTTCGGTTACGCCCGGTTCACGATACCAGTCCACGGTCAATTGGTTTATCCGCGCAAGTAACACTGCGGTGGCAGCATCTGCAATACCATTGGTTAAAAACATCAATGACCGGAAACCAGGTCGGCAGGAGGGGGGATGTGCGGGGCGATAAGAAAAAAATAACCCCAGATGTTACTCTGGGGTCAGTGAAACCAGAGAAAAGACCCTCTCTTAAAAACTCTAGTTTCACGACAAATATAACTTTTAAGTCAAGGATTAAAAATAAAACGACGGATAATGACTTTTTTTTGCTTTATTTTTTTTTTGGTCACCTCGACTACGGTATGACATGCCCGAACGTTTACGGGCACACCGCTCGACGACTAATCTTTTTCTGGCATTGGCTAGATCCCTACGTTCGGGCTGAGTGTGGGGGCGACGTCGGTGCTTTATCCCGGCAATACTTCATGAAAACTTAAAAAAATCCTAAGTGGTGGCCTGAATAATATCCTCGCGGCGCCCGCTCCTGATTCATTGTTAACTTATAAGATGAAAAAGTAATCTCGTGCGCACACGGTCACGACACCTGGGACGACAAAGTCCGGTGCTGGTAACGAAATGCGAACGGAAAAACGATGCCCAATACCAGGGCGTATCCCGCGAAGGTCAGCCAGATGCTTTGCCAATCGCGCGTGCCCCCTGTGGAGAAATAGTCGACCACCCAGCCGGCCAGCAAACCACCGACCAATGCGCCGATACCATTGGTCATTAACATGAACAACCCCTGGGCGCTGGCCCGGATATCGGATGGCGCTTCTTTCTCGACGAATAGCGAACCGGAGATATTAAAAAAGTCGAAGGCCATTCCGTATACGATCATTGAAAGTACGAGAAATATAAAACCTTCCGCAGGATTGCCTATCGCAAACAAACCAAAGCGGAGCATCCATGCAAAAATACTTAAGAGCATCACGACCTTTATCCCGAACTTCCTTAGAAAAAAAGGTATCGTCAGAATGAAAAGTGTTTCAGATATCTGCGAGAGCGAGATCAACAGGCTGGGATGTTCGACGGCAAATGTTCCCGCATAATCGTTTTCGAAATCATGAAGGAACGCCTCGCCAAATGCGTTCGTGATCTGAAGGGCGGCTCCCAAGAACATCGCAAACAGAAAAAACACGAGCATTTTCCGCTGCTTGAACAAGACAAATGCGTTCAGCCCCCAGGTGGTAATGAACGAGCTGCCCCGGGTGGTCTTTGCCGGTTTGCATTCAGGCATTGTGAGCGAATAAATTCCCATTAACAAGCCGGCTGCGGCCGCGAAAAGAAATTGATTCGGACTTTTTGTCCACCCCAGGAGATCTACCGCCCACATGGCCACGATGAATCCAACGGTTCCCCAAACCCGGATCGGGGGAAATACCTTTTGTACTTCCACACCCCTGCTTGTAAGAATGCTGTAGGAGACCGTATTATTCAACGCGATGGTAGGCATGAAAAAGAAACTGTTCAAAAGAATGGCGTAGTAAAGCAAGTTTACGTCCGTGATGGTACTTGCCCAATAGAGAATGATCGCCCCGATGATATGGCACAACCCAAG
>DASPNN010000297.1:0-3025 GCA_035626495.1 Chryseosolibacter sp. | reverse complement strand
GTCTGATTGGTGAATGAATTCGACATGACGAATGAGGGGTGTCCCATTGCACATCCAAGGTTCACCAGACGGCCTTCCGCAAGCAGGATAACCTGGCGGCCATTCTTGAGTGTATAGATATCGACCTGAGGCTTGATCGTGTCCTTTTTTGCATTGTTGTTCAGCCAGGCGACATCGATCTCGTTGTCAAAGTGACCGATGTTACAAACGATGGCTTTATCTTTCATATTGTTGAAATGGCGGTCGACGACGATGCTGTGGTTTCCGGTAGCCGTGACAACGATGTCGGCATCTTTCACTGCTTCGTCCATCTTCCTGACGGCGTATCCGTCCATCGCCGCCTGCAGCGCGCAGATCGGGTCGATTTCGGTGACGATCACGCGCGCGCCTGCACCGCGCAGCGACGCGGCCGAACCTTTTCCTACGTCACCGTATCCTGCGACAACCGCCACCTTACCGGCGATCATGATATCGGTAGCACGGCGGATCGCGTCCACGCAAGATTCCTTGCAACCGTACTTACTATCAAATTTAGATTTGGTCACCGAGTCGTTGATATTGATTGCGGGCAAAGGAAGCTTGCCATTGTTCATTCGCTCGATGAGCCTGTGAACTCCGGTCGTAGTTTCCTCCGAGATTCCTCGAATGCCCTGTACGAGCTCAGGGTAACGATCGAGCACCATGTTGGTCAGGTCACCCCCGTCGTCGAGGATCATGTTGAGGGGCTTGCCATCTTTGAAAGCAAACAGTGTTTGTTCTATACACCAATCAAACTCTTCCTCGTTCATGCCTTTCCATGCGAAAACCGGGATGCCGGCAGCAGCGATGGCCGCCGCGGCGTGATCCTGTGTAGAAAAAATATTGCATGAGGACCATGTGACTTCCGCTCCGAGCTCAACCAGCGTTTCAATCAGCACGGCTGTTTGAATGGTCATATGGAGGCATCCGGCGATACGCGCACCGGCCAGAGGCTTTTGCTTTCCAAATTCTTCGCGTGTTGCCATCAGGCCCGGCATTTCGGCCTCCGCCAGGCGAATCTCTTTCCTCCCCCACTCGGCGAGGGAAAGGTCCTTCACCTTGAACTTAATTTTTTGATCTACAGTCATTTGTGTTTGCTTTTTCGAGTCATTAAAGGGCAAAAATAATATATCGGCCCGAATATATCTAACATGGGGGCATGGCTTTATTATGAACTATTCCACCGGCTCAGCCGTTTGAAGTTGAAATTTTATGAGAAAGCCTGCTATAAAAATTGCTGTTGTCTCCGACATCGTTTGCCCCTGGTGCTACATCGGCAAACGTCGGCTTGAAAACGCCATCGAGACTGTCAACGACGTTTACGATTTTGAGATTGCCTACTACCCGTTTGAATTGAACCCCGAGATGCCTGCCGAAGGTAAAAACAATAAGACGTATCTGGTCAACAAGTTTGGCAGCGAGAGCGAATACGAAAGGTTGACACGTCAGGTCACCCGGGTCGCGCAGGGCGAAGGAATCGAGTTCAATTACGATAGGCAAAACGTTTCACCCAATACCCGGAATGCGCATCGGCTCATGATGCTCGCCAAGGATGAAGGTAAACAACTACCCCTGGCAGAGCTGCTCTTTAAAGCATATTTTACGGATGGTGTTGATCTTTCCAAGAACGAAAGCCTGGTGCAGATTGCGGCCAATGCTGGGATGGATCGCCAGAAAGTTGAGTTATTTCTCAACAGCAACGCAGGTATAACCGAAGTTGCCTATGCTGAGCAAGAGCTCCAACGCCTGGGAATCCGCGGTGTGCCATTTTATATTATCAATGACAAATACGGTATTTCCGGGGCGCAGAGTCCCGAAGCGTTTGTGAAAGTATTTCACGGTATCGGTCAGGAACTTGCGCAGCAGGGCGAAGTATGCGATGCCGACATGAAAAACTGTTAACTGCCTGTCTGGCTTCGGCAAATGGCTTAGTTGAATATCTGTCTGGCGCGAAGGCGCGTCATCATCGGCTACTTAATATTCAATTGATCTTGCGTCAAAACCGCAGTCCATACACTCGTGATGCCGTCGTCCATGCGGGCCCAGATCGCGGCGATGATGCCGCGGTGAGCGGCGATGTTGAGGTAGTCGCCAAAGAAAGTTGTCTCCACCGGGGTAAACGGTTTTTCACTAATCCGCACATTCGTGAACGAGTTGCCTCCGTTGGTTGAATAGGCAAGATATACATCGGTTTCGGCGCCTTCATAGTTTCTCCGATCGTAATAAAGTATGTAGATTACTCCGGTTGCCTGGTCAACAGTCATCCATGGCAGGTATTGGTGCTTACCTTTTTCATCATCGTTTACCCTTGTAACCGCAGTCCAGTTGTCGCCGTTGTTGCTTGTTCTGAGGAACCAGATATCGGTATCGTCTTCTCCGTTGCGCTGATCCGCCCATACGACATACAGTTGTCCGTTCAGCGCCGTCTTGCTGTTATTGGCAACGAGTACCGGCATCCCGTTGCAACGGTCGTGGCCAGGGATTTTGATATCCCACCCTCCGGCGTGCTCGGCGATGGCCAGGTCGTTGGTCAGCCATGTGGCTCCCCCATCGTACGAGCGATCGAAAAAAATCTTGTTCTGATTTGACCATGTGACGAATACTTTTCCATCTGTCCGAACCGCAGGCACGGCGCCCTCGGCTGTGAAGTCGTCGTCTTTGCAATTTCCGGGTGTTTGAGACACCTGCAGGGGGGCGGTCCATTTCTTGCCGTTTTTCGACTTGCTGAACAGGATCCGCGACATGCAATTGGGGTTATCATCACCGTACTTATCGAACTCGGTCCAGGTGACATAGACGTTGCCTTTGGCGTCAACCGCCGGCCACTGTTTGTCCTGATCCTTAGGGTGGTTAAAACCGATGGATTCGCCCGGTGTCCAGGTGAAGCCTCCGTCGTCTGACTGCTGGACCACGATCCGATCGAGCTTTTCGCTGTCGTATCCGCCCTTCCCTTGTGTGGGATCCGATAGATGGAAGTAGTAAAAGATGCCCTTATGGTCGCTGACGA
>DASPNN010000296.1:0-2121 GCA_035626495.1 Chryseosolibacter sp. | reverse complement strand
CTTCCAGTGATTGGAGCGAGAGTCGAAATAACCTGCCGCCGCATTTACATTCATAACTTTGCCGAATTTCTGATCCTTGCGGAATTGGATGATCGCGCGGGTATTCGGCTCGTGTTGCATCCGGTATCCAATTGAAAGTTTCACTCTGTTCTGACTTGCGGCATCGATCATCTGCTGGCATTCAGCAACCGTCATGGCCATGGGTTTTTCACACCAGACGTGCTTGCCCGCCTTCGCCGCGCGAATGCTGTATTCGGCGTGCATCGATGGGGGAAGGACTACATATACCACGTCGATGGACGGATTGTTTGCGATCGAGTCGAAGTTGCCATAGTTGTAAATATTCTTGTCGGCGATCCCGTACTTCCGTCGCCATGTCTCAACTTTCGATGGCGTACCAGTCACGATGCCGGCAAGGTAACAGTGTTCGGTCGCCTGCAAGGCCGGGGCTAGAAGATCCGTGCTGTAATAGCCCAGGCCGACGAGGGCGACCCCCAGTTTTTTCTTCTGTTGGGGTAGGATGATTGACGAAAATCCTTCGGACGACAACGCAACAGCGCCGAGACTCAGCGCCGCACCTTTGATGAATTTCCTCCTGCCAGTCATGTGAAAAATTTGTTTACCAATTGTTTGATCTTCTACAACTGCTTATGCTCATGCGTAAAGTGGTTACCGTGAACCGTGACCTACTCCGGCAGCGCGAACGCCACGTAACTATCTCCCTTAGGGGCACCGAGTTTAGTTCCGCCGCATGCAATGACAACGAATTGCCTTCTGTTCACTGTATATGTGCTCGGCGTTGCAAAACCAGCGGCCGGCAGTTGTGTTTCCCACAGTAACTGCCCGTCACTCATGTTGTAAGCGCGCAGCATGGCGTCTTTCGTTCCGGCGATGATCAGCACGCCGCCCGCGGTGATCACAGGACCACCGTAGCTCTCAGAGCCGGTCTGTGGAATGCCCCTTGCTTGCAGCGCTGGCGTTTGGCCAAAAACTTTTTTCCACACATATTCGCCGGTGTTCAAATCGATCGCGTTGAGGGTTCCCCACGGCGGCGAAATTGCCGGATACCCTTCCCGATCAAGGAATTTAGTGAATCCTGAAATGTTATAGTCGCGTTTAGCAGCATTTCCTTCCGGTTCAAGTCCAGGCTCTTTCTTCTCAGCCGGACTGATTTGTTTGTCCTCATATAAAAATGCTATCAGCGCCTTTTGCTCGGCATCCGTCAAATTACTGAATGCAGGCATCATTCCCTTGCCGGCGGTGATGACCTTCAGCACATGATTTCGCTCAGCTTTGTTTTTGAGGTCGACCAGAGAGGGAAAACCGCTGGCGACATTTCCCGTGCGTTCCGATCCATGGCAGGAGGAGCACTTCGCCGCATACAACTGCCCGCCCAGGTCGACGGCGTTTGACGCGGCCTCGGGATTTTTCTGATCCAGCGAGATCAGCCATGCCATTTCACTGCTGTTCACATAGAGGATCCCGTCGGGACTCACGGCTGCTCCGCCCCATTCTGCACCACCATCGAGACCTGGAAAAATGATCGTTCCATTTTTGCTAAGAGGTGTAAAGGGTCCTTCGCTGCGCGCGCGCCGGAATTTCTCGATGAGTTCGGCGCGGTTGACTGCAAACTCACTGATGTCCTTTTCGGTGAGGGATTGGCGCGCATAGGGCTCCGGTTTTTCCGGGAGAGGTTGTGTTGGCCATGCTTGTTCGCCTGGAATGTCGGATGCGGGTACCGGCACTTCACGAATTGGGAAAAGCGGATTTCCATTTTCGCGATCGAAGAGAAATACAAAACCGTGCTTTGTGACCTGCGCGACCGCGTCGACTTTTTTGCCTTCGCGTATAACGGTCAGGAGGTTGGGTGGAGCAGGGGCATCGCGGTCCAGGATGTCGTGATGGACGAATTGGAAGTGCCACTTGAGCTGCCCGGATGCGGCGTCGAGCGCGAGCAATGTATTGGCGAACAGGTTGCTGCCGATACGCGCCGCCCCGTAATAATCAAAAGCTGCTGAACCGGTCGGGACATAGACGATACCGCGTTCCCGGTCGATGGCCATCCCGGCCCAGTTGTTAGCCGCTCCGACGTTTGTGTTTTTATAGACGTCCGCTGGCCAG
>DASPNN010000295.1:0-7528 GCA_035626495.1 Chryseosolibacter sp. | reverse complement strand
CTGTTCAGGATCTCTGTCAGCACGAAAGCTTTTTTCAAGCCCTCGGGATCCTGAAGATCTTTAGTGTACTCGTATAATAAATTGCGTTGCTCTTTCTGGTCAAAGGCCCTGAACTTCCGGTATTCGACGACTGTATCTTTTACGTTCATCGTCTCTTCCAGCGATGGCCTGATGAATGCCTCCCGCTTAGCCGATTCGTACTGCTCATTGAAGCGAGTCTTCTCCGAATACTCCGGTTCTATCACCTCGAGGTCCTTTTCTTCTTCGGGAATATTTTCGTCATAATCGACGACCTCGTAGTCGACCACCTCACCGCGTTCGGCGACCGGTTTCGGGGCGGCCTGTTGTTGGACTGGCCGGGCCGATTCCTTTTGCTCGGTGATTTCCCGGAGCAGTTCTTCGAACGTGAGGGGTTTTGGCCTGTCGGTCACGGGCCGTTCCACCTGTCTGCCTGACGGCTGGCTCGGTCGTTCTGGCTCGTCCGTCTCTGTACCGGGTTTTTGCTTTTTCAGCACGCGTGAAAGAAAAACGACGATCAGGACGATTATGTAAAACCAAAACTGGGAATCCATCACAACAAAAGTAATAAAATAAATGAAAAACGGAAGGAAACGGCCATGATCAACGCAGCGGATGTTCACAGGCAGGTTCGAGACGCGTAAAATCGTATCTGCCTCATTTATATCAGGTTTGGGAAAAAGACCCCGGCGCGTCTTCATTTTATTTTGAATTGCCCACCCGACTGGTTTATCTTTGCTACCCTCTTTTTCCAAAAACAGGAGTTGAGGCAGATTTAGTCAGTCCTGAAAAGAGGAATCAACCACTACAACCACTTATTAGCATGCAATTAGCGAAACTGGAGATCAAAGGCTTCAAGAGTTTTGCCGACAAAGTCGTTATTAACTTTGACGAAGGAATCACAGGAATCGTTGGGCCCAACGGATGTGGGAAATCCAACGTTGTCGATTCAATACGGTGGGTATTAGGCGAGCAAAAGACCAGCGCCCTGCGCTCCGAGAAAATGGAGAATGTCATTTTCAACGGAACCAGCCAGCGCTCACCACAGCAGATGGCCGAAGTATCGCTGACCATCAACAATACCAAGAACATTCTCCCGACGGAATACTCCCAGATCACCATTACGCGCAGGCTGTATCGCAGCGGCGAAAGTGAGTACCTGCTCAATGGCGTAGCCTGCAGGTTAAAAGACATCACCAACCTCTTCATGGATACTGGAGTCGCCTCGAATAGCTATGCAATTATCGAGCTTGGAATGGTGGACGACCTGCTTAACGATAAGGACAACAGCCGTCGGATGCTGTTTGAAGAAGCGGCGGGCATCTCGAAATTCAAGAAGCGGAAAAAAGAAACGCTGAAAAAGCTCGAAGATACCGATGCAGACCTCGAGCGTGTGGAAGATCTGCTCTTCGAAATCGAAAAGAACATGAAGAGTCTGGAGAAGCAGGCCAAGCAGACGGAGAATTATTACAGGATCAAGGACGAGTACAAGGAGAAAAGCATAAACCTCGCCAAGGTCGTTGTCAACAAGCAAAAGGAAAAATTCAACTCCCTCAGCCAGCAGATCGAAGCCGAGAACGACCGGAAGGTTGCCTTGACATCACAGATTGCTGAAAAAGAGGCGGCCATCGAAAAGGCCAAAGCGGAGCTGATAATTAAGGAAAAGACGTTGTCGTCCCGCCAGAAGTCGATCAACGAGTTTGTGGCGAAGATCCGGCACTACGAGAGTGAGAAGCAGATCAAGAACGAACGGCTGAAATACCTTAACGATCGGGCTAACAGTCTTCGGGAACAGATCGAGCAGGACAAAAAAAGTAATGAACGTGCCCGGTTCAGCATTCAAAGCCTGGAGAACGAGAAGGCTTCCGCCGAGGGGATTCTTCATGAAATCAACATGAAGCTCGATCACCTGAAAAACGACTACGAGGAACAGAAGAGGAAGACATCCGGGCTACAATCCGAATCCGATGCCATCCGCCAGGTCCAGCGGGAGAAACAGGAGGAAGTCTTTCAAATCAACAAGGCTACGGAAATCCGCGAGATACAGGTATCCTCCTTCAAGCAGGAACTTGAGCGTACAGCCACAGACACCAGCCAGCAAAGCGCCAGCCTCATCGAATTTGAAAAGAAGCTTGTCGTTCTGCAAGAGGACATCAACACCAAGAACGAGGAGCTCGACAACGTAAAAAAGCAGCAGGAGGAAGTGCTGTCGCGCACGGCGAGTCTGGAGAAAACGATCGAAATGATCCGGGAGGAGATGAATGTGACCAGCCGCAAGCTGGACGCGCGCCAGAACGAATACAACCTGACAAAATCGCTGGTTGAAAACCTCGAAGGGTTCCCTGAAGCGATCAAATTCCTCAAAAAGAAAGTTGCCAAGAATGCGCCGCTGCTGTCCGATATTCTCACGACTTCGGAAGAGTACCGGGTTGCGATTGAAAATTATCTTGAGCCGTATCTGAACTATTATATCGTCGATCATGAGGCGGAAGCCTACGAGGCGATTAATATCCTCAGTGATGCTTCCAAAGGCAAGGCCCATTTCTTCATTCTTGATGCCTTCGAAAAATTTGAGTCATCCTCCTCACGGATTTACTCGAATGCCTTTCCGGCAACACAGATCATTGAGTTCGACCCCAAATACCGGAAGCTGATGTCCTACATCCTCGACCGGGTATACATCTATGAGGGCGATGTAAAGAACATTCCCGCTTCAGATGAAAATACTTTCATCACAAAAAGCGGCAAAGTCACCCGCAGGAAGTACAGCATCTCCGGTGGTTCTGTGGGGCTTTTTGAAGGAAAAAAAATCGGGCGTGCCAAGAATCTTGAAAAACTTGAAAAAGAGATCAAAGAGCTTTCTGTAAAACTGGATGAGATCCGGGCCAGCCTTTTTGAAAAGCAAAATGACCTGGAAAAACTCAGAAACAACAAGCTCCGGCACGAGATCGAAGAGCTCCAGAATTCTTTGCGACAGGTTAACGAAGAATACGTTTCGGTCCGAACCAAGCGGGAGCAGTTTTCCCAATTGCTCAGCAACGCCGACCTGCGCCGGGAAGACATTTTAGAAAAAATCGATACCCTTTTGCGAGAGCTTGACGAACTGAAACCGAAGGCGCAGCAGGCTCAGCACGAGCTGCAGGAGCAGGAGAACAAGCTTTCACTTATCACTGAAGATCTCGCGGGGAATTCAGAATTACTCAGTCAGAAATCCGCTGCTTATAACGAGCAGAATATCTTCTTTCATCAGCAGGAAAATCGCGTCAAAAGCATCGACCAGGAAATGCGATTCAAGAAGGAATCCATGGACCAGAGCAGCTTGCGGATCGAAGGAAATACGGAAGAATTGCGTAAGAACGAAGAAGAGATCAAGACCATCGTCGAAAGCACTCAGACCAACGACGACGAGCTGCTTGGCATGTATGCCGAAAAAGAAGAGATGGAAAAAGGTCTGAGCGAAGCCGAAAAAGAGTACTACGAGTCGCGCGGCAATATCGATCTGGTTGAAAAGCAACTCCGCGAGATTCAGCACAATCGCCAGGACATCGACACCGGCCTGATGGAACTTCAGAATTCACTGAACGAAAGCAAACTTCAGCTGAATTCCGTGAAAGAACGCCTTTCGGTAGAATTCAACGTCGACCTCGACTCGGTTATGAGCCAGTCCGCGCCAGAAGAAGCCGAAATGTTGTTGAAAGCCGATGAGGACAAGCTTCGCAATGAGGTGGTGAAGATCCGTGAGAAGCTCGACAACATGGGACCGATCAACCCGATGGCTATGGAAGCGTACACAGAGATCAAGCAACGCAATGATTTTATCCTCACTCAAAAAGAGGATTTGCTCAAGGCGAAGGAATCGCTGTTCAACACGATCAACGAGATCGAAGGCGTCGCCAGTGAAACCTTTATGGATGCCTTCAATAAGATCAAGGACCACTTTATCCGTGTATTCCGTTCCTTGTTTACGGAAGGCGATGAGTGCGATCTCAAGCTGGTGGATCCCAACAATCCGCTCGAATCGGAGATCGATATCATTGCCAAGCCTAAAGGCAAGCGGCCGCTGACCATTAATCAGCTCTCGGGTGGAGAAAAGACCTTGACGGCAACTGCGTTACTGTTCAGCATGTACCTGCTTAAGCCGGCGCCGTTTTGTATTTTCGACGAGGTTGACGCACCGCTTGACGATGCCAACATCGACAAGTTCAACAATATCATCCGGACATTCAGCAAGGACAGTCAGTTCGTCATTGTTACGCATAACAAACGGACGATGACCTCCACCGACGTGATTTACGGTATCACGATGGTAGAAAAAGGAATTTCCCGGGTCGTGCCGGTGGATCTTCGGGAACTCGCCTGACGGCATCCCACAAAAATCCCGGGCTTCAAGACCGGGATTTTTCTTTTCTGTCCGTCACAGCCAAAATGCTACCCAAAGACGGGTTAGATTTTTGGCTACTGAAATTCTTCAAAAAAAGTTATATTGCTTGCGGAACGCAATGAATGGATGAGTTTGGCGTTCCTTCAGAAAAATCCCACCCCCTTTTTTCAAAAAACTGCATATTGAAGTAAGTTCAATTAATTTTTTCATATGTTTAAAAAGCTCCCGCAACAGTGCCTATGAGGAAACTTTTACTGTTCATTTCTTTATTTTTCTGCTTCCAGGTCCATGCTCAGCCCCGTACGGTGACAGGACGGGTCACCTCAGAAGCAGATCCGGAAGGCCTTCCCGGTGTGAATGTAGTGGTGAAGGGAACCAACGACGGTACCATTACGGACATCAATGGCAATTACAGTCTTTCCGTTCCGGAGGGGGCGATCCTCGTCTACTCGTTTGTCGGCTATCAGACCCAGGAGGTGCTTTACAACGGCCAGGAAAAACTCGATGTCATCTTGCAGGAAGAAGCGCGTGAGCTTAGCGAGGTCGTTGTGGTCGGATATTCTTCCGTCGAGCGTCGGGATATCACCGGGTCCATCACTTCTGTGAAATCCACCGATTTTCAGGATATTTCTTTATCGGGAATCGATCAGGCACTGCAGGGGCAGGCTCCCGGGGTACAAGTGACACAGTCGTCCGGGACGCCAGGCGGCGGAATTCAGGTTCGCATTCGGGGAGTAACGTCGATCGGAGCAGGTAACAGTCCGCTGTGGATCATCGACGGAGTGCAGGTCGAAACCGGTACTCTGTCTTTGCGCAGCTTCGGCGGGCAGAATGACAATGCCCTCTCACTGATTAACCCTGGGGATATCGAATCTTACGAAGTACTGAAGGACGCGCAGGCAAAAGCGCTATACGGGTCGCGGGCGTCTAACGGGGTAATTGTAGTGACCACGAAACGCGGGCGAAAAGGCCAGACCAGGATCAATTTTGACGTGCAACGCGGTATTGTTGATCCAGTCAACAAACTCGACCTGCTTGACGCGACGCAGCTGCTCGAGTTGCAACGTGAAGCCGTTGAAAACGCCGGCCAGAACCCAGATGGATTTGGTCTGATTCCAGGCGTGACAGACGCAGTAAATACCGACTGGCAGGATGAAGTCCTTCGGCGCGGTATCATGCAGCAGTATCAGTTGTCAGCCACGGGTGGAGACGACCTGACTTCCTATTATTTAAGCATGAACTATCGCAACGAGGAAGGGGTTCAGCTTAATAATTTGTTCGAACGGCTCGGTACCATGATCAATATCGACCGGAAGTTCAACAGCAAGCTCACTGTGAGCTCGAATGTCAACCTCACCAGGACGATGAACAAACGTGTCAAGGGCGACAACTTTCTCGACGGTGTTTATTCCGGCGCCGTGAAGAGCCTGCCCTACTACACCCCCTATGATGAAAATGGCTTCCTGATCGGTCCAAATTCCCCCCAATATGCGGGTTTCCCAAATTTCAATCCGGTCGCTCAGGCGGTCCTCCCCCGCTTCAACGCAGTGACGGCAAAAATGATCTCCGCCCTCAAAGCGCAGTACCAGATCAACAGAAATTTCACGTTGCGCGGCCATGTAAGTGTCGACTACAACGACGTGACTGAAGACCAATACGAGTCGTCACAAACGGCGATCGGCGGTTTCCTGCCAAGTGTGGGTGGACAGGGTTATGGTGTGTTCATTGCCAGCACTTCCACGAATGTGAACTATTATATGACCCTGGGATATAATCGCACGATTGGTGATGCGCATAGTTTCACCGGCCTTGCGGGTTATGAGGTTGTCCGCGGATACGGGATCTCAGGCAATGTACAGGGCCGGATCTTTCCCAGTGACGATTTCACGTATATCGGCTCGGCGGCGATAGTTGACAATGGCTCATCCGGCCGGAGTTCGCCGACCGGCTTGCAATCCTTCTTCGCGGAAGGAAAATATGATTACAAAGACAGGATACTTGCCTCGTTGAGTTTCCGGGCTGATGGATCATCACGCTTCGGCCCTAATCGACGGTTCGGATATTTTCCCGCCGCATCGGTGGCATGGAGAATCTCGAGCGAAGACTTTTTCCATTCGCGCCTTATCAATGACCTTAAGGTGCGGACCAGTTTCGGTTTCACCGGCAATGAGCGTATTGGAAATTTTCAATTCCTTGGCCTTTGGAGTTCTGCGACCTACAACGGCAACTCCGGAGTCGGACCGGTGAACGTTGCAAATCCTTCATTGAAGTGGGAAACGACCCGGGAGGCAAATTTCGGTGTCGACGTCATGTTGCTGGAAGGCAGGGTTCAGGCGATACTCGACTTGTATTACAACAAGACGTTCGATCTGCTGCTGCCGCGGCCGCTGGCCTCCACCACAGGTTTTGGCAGTATAACCGACAACATCGGCGAAATGGAGAATAAAGGTATCGAGCTTGGCATTACAACCGTGAATATGGACAGGCAGGTGAAATGGTCAACCGATATCAACCTCTCGAAGAACATGAACAAGGTCCTGTTCCTTTCAGACACGTTGCCACTTTACCGCGGGTACAGCGCCGAGGGCGTGAATGCGACCAACATCATCCAGGTAGGCCATCCGTTGGGAACATTTATTGGCTTGAAGTTCCTTGGTGTGGATCCGGCAACAGGCGATGCGATATACCAGGACACCAACAACGACGGGTTGATCTCAAACGACGATGCCATTGTGATCGGGAATGCGCAGCCGGATTTTTACGGCGGAGTAACAAACCGGGTATCTTACAAACGTTTCGAGGCATCCATCTTTTTCCAGTTTTCTGTCGGAAACAAGATCCTGAACTTCGGAAAAACAACTTTTGTGAACACCGGCGCTGACATTGTGAACAATCAATCGGTTGAAGCCTTGCGCCGATGGCGTCAGCCGGGCGATATCACGGACGTGCCGCGTTACGAATTCGAGAATACTTTCAATAACTACCACAGCTCCCGTTTTCTCGAGGACGGTTCGTATTTGCGGTTGAAAAACCTCAGCATCGGATACAGGCTGCCGACCAAATATGCCGACAGGCTTCTCATGCAAAATGTCAGGATATATTGCTCGGGAACAAACCTCTGGACGTTTA
>DASPNN010000294.1:0-2770 GCA_035626495.1 Chryseosolibacter sp. | reverse complement strand
GACGTTGTGGCAATTGTGAAAAGGGCGGTTGACCTTCACAGTCCGACCGGTGAGATCCAGTTCCGGTCATCCCTGAAAGAGGCCTGGGTGCTTGGAGATGCGCAATTGCTAAGCCGGGCCTTTTCCAACCTGATACTGAATGCGCTGCAGTCCGCCATGCCAGGACAGGCTGTTTCTGTTCAGATCAATATAGAGCGCGTTCAGAGCGTGTGCCGGATCACGTTTCGCGACAACGGCAAAGGAATTGAGCCGGCAATCGCAGACCGGGTGTTTTTGCCGCATTTCAGTACGAAAAAGTCGGGGTCCGGTCTGGGGCTGGCGATCGCCAAGCAAGGCGTGGAGCAAATGAAGGGCACAATCTGGTTCGAAACTACTCTTGGGACAGGTACGGCGTTTTTTATCGAGATTCCAATGATCCAGTAAGGGTGAAAACCGGGGCTGCCGATGTAACCATTTTGGCTTCTCCCGGTATATCCAAAGCAACCCTCAGCCAATCCATCGGTCTTTAACCTAAAGTGAAATGGTATGATCAGGAATTATCTGCTTATCGCTTTCCGCAACATTCTTCGGAACAAGCTTTTCTCATTTGTCAACATCATAGGTCTGGCTTTTGGAATTTCCAGCGCGCTGCTGATTTTTCTTTGGGTAAATGACGAGTTACTGGTTAACCAGTTCCACCCGAATGTGGGCAGGATCTATTCGGTGATGGAAAACCAGAAATACACCGATGGCAAGCTCTACACTTTCAGTTCGACACCGGGTCCGATGGCACCCTTTATCAAAGAAAAGTATCCGGAGATCGAACGCGCAAGCCGCTATACGTGGGAGGTGAGCAACCTGTTCGCCTATGATGACAAAGCGTTTTTCGAACCCGGTCGTTATGCCGACGCGGATTTCCTTCATATGTTTTCGTTTTCGTTCAAGGCTGGCAACCGCGAAAGCGCCTTGGTGGAGAAGAGCTCGATCGTTATCAGCGAGTCGATGGCAAAGAAATACTTTGGTGACCAAGACCCGCTGGGCAAGATGCTGACGATGAATAAAACGACACCCTTCACGGTGACGGGCGTATTTTATGACATTGGCAAAAATTCTTCGATGCGTTTCGAATATCTTCTGCCGTTCGAGTTTTTCTTTGACCAAAACAAGTCGTGGCTGGGCGAGTGGGACAACAACAACATCCGGACCTTCATTATGTTTTCAGAAGGCGTGAATGCAGAGCACTTCGCCTCGAAGCTGAAGCACGAAGTGAAAGCGCATGACCCCGAAACGAACGTCGAGCTGTTTATTCATCCTTTCAAGGATGCTTACTTGTATGGGAATTTCGAAAATGGAATACAATCCGGCGGCCGGATCGATTATGTAAGGATATTTTTTATTGTGGCGATCTTCGTGCTGGTTATTGCCTGCATCAACTTTGCAAACCTTGCCACGGCGCAGGCGACCAAGCGCGCAAAGGAGGTCGGGCTGCGGAAGGTGATAGGGGCTGTTCCACGACAACTCTTTAAACAGTTTATGGGCGAGTCTTTCCTCACTGTTTGTATCTCCGCCGTCATTTCATTACTAATTGTCTTGCTGCTGATACCTGTCTTTAACGAGATCACTGGCAAACAAATGGGATTGAATCTGCTCGACACGCGGATCGTGATCATGTTCGCGTCGATTATCCTGTTCACGGCCTTTGTGGCTGGCAGCTACCCGGCCATATTCGTGGCAGATTTCAAACCGGTTCAGGTCCTCAAGGGCCAGCTGAGGGCTGGGAGCAAAGCGGCGGTGTTCAGGAAGGTGCTTGTTGTGTTTCAGTTCTTCCTGTCCATCGTTCTGATCATCAGCACAGCAGTTGTATACCGGCAAATGCAGTTCATGCAAAACCGCGATATCGGGTTTGACCGGGACAATGTCTTTTATCTGTGGATGGAGGGCGACGTGAACAAAAACTTCAATACTTTCAGAAACCGTCTTGCGTCGCTACCGGGAATAGAAAGCGTGACCGCATCCGGCCAGCTTCCCATTGAAATCGGGAACTCGACCTCGGGTCTCGAATGGGAGGGAAAAGATCCCAACGAACGTATACTTTTTTCGAACCTCAACGTGGACTTCAACTTTATTCAGTCTATGAAAATGGAAATGGTGGAAGGCCGGCCATTCGACCCGAGTCTCGTCACCGACAGCGGCAACTACATCGTCAATCAAAAGGCCGCCGAGAAGTTTGGATTCAAGAATGGTACGGCGGGGCAGGATCTGACCATGTGGGAGAATAAGGGAAAGATCGTCGGGGTTGTGAAAGATTTTAACTTCGGTTCGCTTCACAATCCGATCGAGCCGTTGGTGCTTCATATCGAGCCCAAATGGTTCAGCTGTCTGCTTGTTCGCGCGAAGTCGGGGGAGACGGAATCGGCGTTACGCTCAGCCGAGACGTTGTGGAAGGAGTATGCCACCGGATATCCCTTTCGCTATTCATTCCTCAACCACGACTGGGAGCGTTTTTACCAGTCGGAGGGGCAGCGCGGAAAGGTGTTCAATACCCTGGCTATACTGTCTATTTTTATTTCCTGTCTGGGGTTGTTCGGCCTTTCGGCTTTCTCGGCCGAGCGCAGGACCAAGGAGCTGGGTATCCGTAAAGTGCTGGGGGCAAGCGTTCCGGGTCTTGTACAGCTCATGAACCGCGAATTCGCAACATTGGTGATCATCTCGGCACTGATCGGTTGCCCGGTCGGATATTATTTCATGTCCAAATGGCTTGAGACGTATGCATACCACATTGAGATTGGGT
>DASPNN010000293.1:0-4342 GCA_035626495.1 Chryseosolibacter sp. | reverse complement strand
TGACCTTTCCCGACTTTCCCTGGTAGGATTTCACATACAATATCAGGTGCGGAGTGTAATACCGGATACCTGGGCTCCGATCTTCGACTTTGAGCGGTGGAAAATTTTCCGATGTCCACTCATAGACGATGCTTTTTCCTTTATCTGTTTTGCTGAAGCGGATCGTGTTGTTGGGATCGTTGACAACGCGAAACACCAGCTCGACGTCTTTGGTGGTTTTTATACGGAAAGACGCTTTCGCTTGTGGCAGGTAGGTGCCGAAAATATACCCGGAAATAAATCGCGGGTCGCGGTGATTGTAACGGTATTGCAGCTGCGTCCGGCTTCGGGCGGTGACGCTGGGATAATCGAAAGAATAGTAATAGGAATCGTCATAAAAAATTCCTTTCCCAGGGTCGCTGTGTCTTTTAAAGGAGCTCACTTCGATATCGCGGTACCGGCCCTTATCCCAGACAAGCGTTTTTGCCTTAATCTGGCTGACGGTTGAAAAATGTGATCCGTATATCCGTTTACCCACAAAATCATTTGTTTGATCCTTCAGGTGCAATACCTCTTCAAAAACATCTGTGAAAACGCGCAGAGAATCTCCTTCGACCTCAAAATTCATCACTTCAGACCGGTCCAGGAAAATAGCAGGCTCCTCAGGATATTTGCCTTTCAGTGCTTCCCATGGATCGGCCGTTTGTGCGGCCGCGGTTCCGGCGAACAAACATGCGGCGTATAAAAATGCTTTTTTCATATCAATCAACTGTAGTACCATCCCAAAACGTAAATTCCTTTTTCACACCTTTTGAATACAAAGTTGTCTTTCCATTCCGGGTGCTCATTTTATACTCTTCAATACGGGCCGGCGTTCCGTCCTCGTTGAACAACTCAACCTTGCCGTTAAGCTCATTGAATTTATAACTTCCTTTTTCAAGAACCTTGCCATTTGGATAATAATATTCGTACGGGCCCTCGTAATTTCCTTTCACGTAATTGAATCCCTCACAAAGTTTACCATTCGGAAAGAAAACCTTCCGGACCCCATGGCGCAGACCGTCCTGATATTCTTCCACGTAAGCGATGTTGCCGTTGGGATACTTAATCTCAATCTTTTCGTTACCCTTGAACGGGATCCACTCGCTCCAGGAGTTATTTGGGCCAGCAACCCGGTAAGCCACGATGTCGTCAAGGTCAAACATTTTCTCGAGCAGCGGCGTACCATCGGGAGCAAAGTATGCGCTGACACCGTGGCGTTCGTCGCTGAGGAAGTTGCTACGAATGCTCATCTTGCCGTTGCGATAGTAGAAGGTCCACACGCTGTCCTGTTTACCTTCCATGTATCTTCCCTCCGAAGCGAGCACCCCGTTCTCTTCAAACGTCTTCCAGATACCGGTTCTCTCGTCGTTCATATAAACGCCTTTATAAAGTACCTGACCATTGAGATCATTGTACACATAATCCGATTCACGCTTGCCATCGAGCATAGTATATGAATAGAACACGTTTCCGTTGGAAAACCACTGGGTGACATTTCCGTTGTACACACCGCAATTCAGCGGATAAGATCCCCTCGGCTTCTTGCTTTTGTAGCGGGTCTCGATGATACGCTTTGCGCCATCGTCCTTGGAGGTACTAACAAGCTTTCCTGCCTGATCAAAATACTCGAGCTCCCGGATGCGTTCACCATCGTAATCCAAGGTCGAGGTAAGTTTTCCATCGACGCCGTAGTGGTAGGCCTTCCCACTTACTTCGCCCTTCACGTAAAAGTAGTCGTTGTCCAGTGTGCCATCGGAATAATAAGCGAGCCATTGTTGCTCGCGATTTCCATCCTGGAACCATCCCTCCTGTTTGATTTGACCATGCTCATAGTATTCTACAAAATACCCGTGCAACGCATTGTTTGCGTATTGAAGGTCATAACGTTTTTCACCCGACTCATAGTATTCGGTAGCTTTGCCTTGCAGCGACCCATTGTCGTAAGTGTATTCATTGCGTAATTTCCCGTTGCGCCAGTAGTCCTTCCATGTCCCGTGGATCTTTCCTTTCCGGTAAGATCCCTCCGACTTCAGCTGACCGGACGTAAAATAAATCTTGGCGGCGAAGGTGCCATTCTCCGCACCAGAGCGTGCGAGCTCCTTACCCTGGTCATCGTGCGAGATAATGCGGGTAAGCATATCCTTTTTGTAAGTATAGATGATGTATGGTTTGCCATTTTTGAAAAACGTGTTGTCACCGTGAAGGCCACCTTCACTGTTATATATTCGTTTTTCGTAGAGATCACCACGCGCATCATAAAAGAGCCATTCGCCAACACCCACCCCGTTGACATATTCGCCGGTACTTTCAAGGACCCCGTTGCTGTGATAATATTTCCAGGGGCCATGAAACTTGCCATTCAAGTACTGACCTTCTTTCACGACGCGGCCATTCGAATAATACGACACGTATTTTCCATCCAGCATATCATCCTTGTAAAGGGACCTGCTGTAAATTTTTCCGTTTGGATAATATGAAATGAATTCGCCGGTCGCTTTGTCATCGACGTACTGATAGGTCATATCAGTTTTGCCGTCGGCGTAATACAGTTCGCCTTTGCCGTTGCGTTTCCCGGCCGTGTACAGGAGCTTCTCTTTTAGGGCGCCACATTCAAAATAGATTTCAACCGGTCCGTCGGTCGCGCCATCCTTGAGAAAAAAGTATTCACGTTTGTTCCCGTTCCTGTGATACAAGGTAATGTCTCCTTTGTCATGATTTTCCACACTCTTGAGAGACCCCTCGTTCGTGTAGTACTTCCATATACCAATTTTCTTACCGTTCACATATTGTCCTTCAGCCATGAGCTCCGCATTGTCATAGAAATAAACCCATTTTCCATCTCGCTCTTCGCCTGATTTTTCGCCGATCGCGTCAAGCAAATTCTTGTCATCGTACCACGCAGACACAGGCTGGGCAAATCCAAACATGGTCGCGGAAACTTTTGCGCGCTTTTCCTGCAGCTTGTTGTTGACCTTTTCGAAAAAAGTGTTGAGCGCCTTTTCGTTCTTGGAGCGCCATTTCCTTACCGCATCGATGTCGGATGACGAGCAGATGTGATAGATGAAAGGCAACATCAGGTTTTCAGACTTAATAACCTGGTAAATCGGCAAATAATACTTCAGCCACGGGTCATCGGAATTTCCGTTCAGCGTACCGAGCTGCTCGAACAGCGTTTCAAACTGGCGGATGACGGGCACTTTTACAGGGATTTGCGATTTGAATTTGTCGTCCAGCGAGATCCTGGAACGGATGATCTGGTCGAGCTTCTCGCAACCGTTACTCGCGAAGCCCGGAATTGTTCCATCGTCAGCCACCTGGTTGTCGACAAAATTATTCAAGAGCACAAGCCGTGAATTGTCGGAATTGCTGATCCCCAGATAGAGGCCAAGCGAAAGCATACCATGCGTCTTCGCTCCCTGCATAATGGAGATTTGCGCAAGGTGCAGGTGACATCCCTGATGGAATGGGTTCACAGCAAGAATGTCGAAGAACAACTGGGTTGCCTTTTCATATTCTTTATTATTAAAATAGCTTAAGGCCAGGTTATAGTGGAGGCTGAGGTCGAATGGATACTTGGCGATTGCCTTGGTAAGCATCTCCCTGCCTTTCTGAGAATCACCTTTACGATCGGTGGCCACCGCCTCGGCTTTTAGGAGCTTCGCCCTAAACTCTCCCGGTTTTTTTAAGGCCCGGCTGCATACCTCCAATGCTTTGTCGTACTGTTTGTCGGCGGTGTATGCCAAAGCGAGTTCGGGCAGCATGGCTACGTAGTTGGTATCCCGTTCCGGAATTTGCAGCAGGAGTTCGGCGGCCTTCGCATAGTTGCCTGTGTCGTAGTTTTCCCTGGATGTGGCAAGCAATTCGCCAGAGTTGATCAGGGGGATCTTTTGTGAGAATAGGCTAGTGGATAAAAAAAGAGAAAGGAATACCAGGCAGATTCCGCGAATCATGGGGTTAGGGGTTTTGAAGCCAAAATAGCGAAATTGGATTTACAGAATGAGGGGTACGTAAGAAAAAACCCCTTAAAAGGGGTTTTTTCCGGTTAGACTCTTTCTTCTACTTTGTTCATCACCCGGGTCTGGACCTGGATTGATTCGTGGTGGATCAGTTTAAGCAAGTCGTTGGTAAATTCCTCGTTTAGGCCCATCGCTTTTCCGAGCGAAATCCGGGTCTGAATGATCTCTTCCCAACGGTTGACCTGGAGGATGGTTACATTGTTCTCCTTTTTGTACTGACCGATCTTTTCGGAGATTTTCATGCGTTGCGCAAGTTTTTGCATGATCTCATCGTCTAACTGATCGATTTGTTCGCGAAGGATGCT
>DASPNN010000292.1:0-2468 GCA_035626495.1 Chryseosolibacter sp. | reverse complement strand
CAGCGCCGCGTTGGCGACATCGCCGACCGTCGACGGTCTGCCCATTGGCGTCAGTCGCTGCCAGGTCTGTTCATACCCTTCATCCGACAATGTACGTTCTGTCAAAGTCGCCCCGGGTGCTATTGCATTCACATTGATGCCGAATTGCGATAATTCGATCACGAGATTTTTTGCCAGCATCTGAATTCCGGCCTTCGTCATGCTGTAGGCGGCCAGGTCTTTGTGCGCCTGATACCCGGTCACGGATGACATGAACAGGATCTTCCCGCCCTTTCCCTGTTCCTTCATTTGACGAGCCGATGCCTGCGCAAGAAAAAATGATCCGCCGAGGTTGACGCGTAATACCTGGTAAAAGTCATCCGGCGCATAATCGAAAAAATTTCCGAACAGCGTGATACCCGCATTGGCGATGGCAATATCCAGGCGTCCGAAATGAGTGACTGCGCCGTCAACCAGCGCCTGGATAAAGTCCGGGTCAGAAACATCGCCAGGCATTGCGATAACGCTGCCTTTCGTTGACGAGATCTTTCCGGCGGCTTCTCCGGCGAGAGATTCCTGGACATCGTTCAGGATCACACGAGCTCCTTCGGCCGCCAGCCTTCGACAGATCTCAAGGCCGATGCCTTGTCCCGCCCCGGTGACGATTGCGACTTTATTTTTGAAAACCGGATCAGTCATAGTTCATTAAAGCAAATTAATGTGAGTCGCGCGTCACTTCGCTGCCTGAGGCGCCGCGCAGAAAATCCATGTCAGCGCCGAGGTGGGCCTGTTGAACATGTGTCTGATAGAGGTGGACATATCCGCGAGGTGAAAATTTAACACGCGACTTCCACTGGTCTTTTCGTTTTTTCAAAACTTCTTCGGAAACATGAAGTGTAATTCTACGGTCGGGTACGTCCAAGGAAATTTCGTCTCCGGTCTCAACCAGGGCGAAAGTTCCGCCCAAGGCAGCTTCAGGAGAGACGTGCAACACGACGGTGCCGAACGCGGTGCCACTCATTCGGCCGTCGGATATCCGGATCATGTCTGTCACGCCTTTTGCGAGAAGCTTTGCCGGAATTCCCATGTTGCCCACCTCCGGCATTCCGGGGTAACCTTTCGGACCGACGTTTTTCAAGACCAGGACACTGGACTCCTCCACCTCCAGGTTGGGATCGTCAATGCGGGCTTTGTAATCTTCGATGTCTTCGAAAACTACGGCCTTGCCGCGGTGCTTCATCAGGTGCGGGCTGGCCGCTGATGGCTTGATGACAGCTCCATCCTCACAGAGATTTCCGGTCAGCACCGCCACCCCGGAGAGCGGGTTAAAAGGTTTATCGACCGTGGTAATCACATCGGAATTGTATGATATTTCTTTTTCAATATTTTCGGCCACGGTGCTGCCATTCACTGTAATACAGTCGCGGTGGAGAAACTTGCTCAACTCCTTCATCACCGCCGGCAGACCGCCTGCATAGTACAAATCTTCCATGAAATATTTCCCAGAGGGCTGGAGATTGGCAATCAATGGAACATTCTTCGACAAATGGTCGAAATCGTGAAGGGAAAGCTCCACGCCAATGCGGCCCGCGATGGCCAGAAGATGAATGATGAAATTTGTGGAGCCGCCGATTGCGGCATTTACAACGATCGCATTTTCAAATGCTTCGCGGGTTAGAACATCCTTGATCGTGAGGTTTTTTCTAACCATCTCCACGGCCCGCATTCCTGACAACTGGGCGAGGACCTTGCGGCGGGCATCCGCAGCAGGGATCGCGGCATTGTGGGGCAACGAAAGCCCGAGCGATTCGACCATGGCCGCCATTGTCGACGCAGTACCCATGACGGCGCAGTGTCCGCGGCTGCGGCACATGCTGGCTTCCGCAAGCATCAACTCATCCTGTAACATGATCCCCGACCGCACCGCATCATTGAAGCGCCAGACGTCGCTTGTCCCGATATCCTTTCCCTGGAATTTTCCGGTGAGCATGGGTCCACCGGAGACGACGATTGTCGGCAGTCCAACACTGCACGCACCCATCACCAGGGAGGGCGTCGTTTTGTCGCAGCCGCACATCAATACGACGCCATCAACCGGATTTGCCCGGATCGACTCCTCCACATCCATGCTTGCCAGGTTGCGATACAGCATGGCCGTCGGTTTGATCAGGGTTTCGCCCAGCGACATGACGGGGAACTCCACGGGGAAGCCTCCGGCTTCGGAGACGCCGCGTTTCACAGATTCAGCCAGCTCACGGAAATGGGCGTTGCACGGTGTAAGCTCTGACCAGGTATTGCAGATCCCGATCACGGGTCGCCCGTCGAATTCGTGACTCGGAATTCCCTGGTTTTTCATCCACGCGCGATAAATGAAGCCATCCTTGCCGGTCTTGCCGAACCAGTTCTGACTGCGGTACTTTTCTTTCATGTTTAGAAATTCAAATCAATCTCGGGTTGAAATTTAAACATTCGAACCGGTCGGCAAAAGC
>DASPNN010000291.1:0-2022 GCA_035626495.1 Chryseosolibacter sp. | reverse complement strand
AGATGCATCAAAGTCGCTCGAGTTCGAAGCGAACGCGAAATCTTCGGAATTCTTCGACACCTACATCACCCTTGAAAGATCGGACATCATCCGGGTCGACGACATTACGCCTGAGAAAGTGAAAGCTGCGAAATGGGTGACGCTCGAACGCAATGACGACAGTGGTGAGATGCCGAAACAGCCCAGCGGGAGTCTTTACAATTCACTGCTGCGATATACAAGCGATCCCAACGATCCTACGCGTGCCCTGACCGCCGGTTTGTATCGCGTCGGGTTCACAACCTATAAGACGGGCGAAGTGAAAGGAACATTCCTGGCACAGGTCGGCGCCCCGATCAAACTCCCCGGCGTTGCTGTGGCCAAAAGCCCAGATCTGTTGAAAAGCATGCTTGCCGCGAGGTAGCCGGAAATCGTTAAAGAAAAGCCGTAACAATAGCCGTACCGTTACGGCTTTTTTTAGATTTTTCAACTATCTCAATAACAAGCGTTCAACGCGGACACTCCGATATTCCTTTCCATAGTATATTCTAACCACTTTCAGCCCGCGTTTAAGCTTCTCGACATCGATTTCAAGGGTGTTCCCGTCAATAAGCCCAGCTTCCTTCGCTGCCACTACATCGATGGTCATTTCCAGGTCATTGGTCCGCAGATCATAGATCGCCACGCGCGTTGGCAGCGCTTCATGATACCCCGAATAGTCGAACTTCAACGAAAACGACTTACCGACCGCAGGGTTTGGATACATGTAATATCCCGACTGCGCCACAAACGTGGGGTTCCTGTTCGCAGACCCGCATGCATTCGTTGCTGTAATGCTGAAATTGATCGACTGCCCGGAGTAAATGTTAAACGAAGCATTGACAAGCTTTGAGCCGAATGGACTGATCGCAGCGTTTGCACTCCATTGCACGTTTTGTGTCAGCGAGGAGGGATTCAAATTCGTATAGATCGTGTGGTATCCGGCGCTCACAAAGGTCACGGTAGAAACGGGTTTGTTGTTATCGTAAGTCATGAGCTGCATATTGGGTGGAGAGAGTTGGGTGACCGTCACCACGGAAGACATGTTATTATTCATCGCGTTTTTCATCACATCCAACTGCATGGGTGAAAAGAATGACATGCACGTCGGCACGGTGTATGACATGAAGTTATTCATGGTCGTTGTCGGATTGCTCGCCACGTTGCACGTCGCGCAATTCGGTACAAACTGGCAGTTCGACGGATTAACACACTCGTTTCTTCTGACGTGATCAATGGGTGTATCGGAAAGTCCATCGTCGCCGTCATATTGAAATGTATGGACCAGTCCAAAGCAATGACCCATTTCATGACTGACGATGCGATGCTGTGCAATTTCGTAATTTGTCGTCCCGCCCGAGCAATGGGTGACGGCACGGGTGCCGCCAAGAACCATCACCTTCTTGTTGTTGTCAGGAACGAATCCGCCCTGTATCTGGCTGTTGGAAGGCAGAACATAGATGTTGATCGCGTTGGATTGCTGATTTGCGCCCGGGTCGTCGAAGATCCCCGCCAGCGCAAATGAGGGCGTATTGGGATCCGAAAAGAAGTTATTATTCCAATCCCGCGATCCGGACAAGGTGAAAAAGATACCATACTGGTTGTAAGACGCGTTAAGCCTGTCCAGGAGCGTTTGGTCAATGAAAGAGCCGTAGCCATAGCCAGCCGAATGTCTCAGGCGGTGGACATACACCCGCACCGTATACTGTGTGCAGGTGGACATTGTTCCCGCGCTGGATTCAGTGACCGCGGAGCTGCTGGGCTTCCGCTTCGCAAGGAAACGGTCGGACAAGCACATACCCTGACCAAATACATCCACGCTGAGGGTAGCGATCAGGGCAACAGAGATGAAGTAGTGAATTCTATTCATGATTGCTTGGGTAAGTGGCAAAGGAGAAACCGATCCATGATCCCGAAACACCAACACGCGAGCACACGAGGTTAGGATCACCCGGTACCGAGAATGAAGACTGAGGAGCGACTAATTTAGTCAGGGATTATAAA
>DASPNN010000290.1:0-2750 GCA_035626495.1 Chryseosolibacter sp. | reverse complement strand
GAGGCCAACTCCAGGGACAAAGCTGAATTTCGAATTGGCAATCCGCATCTCATATTGATAGTACAGGTTTACGGTTCGTGAACCCCAAAGCCCGGTTGAAAATTTCGCCGGTGCATCCAGGGCCCGGTTTACCCCGATCTCCAGCACAAAAGTGCCGGGGATATCCGGCCGGCCGGACTTTTCTGGTGTTTGGCTATCCTGGGCCTGAACCTGGAATGCGGCAATGCAGAACAGTAGAAAAGGGGCTATTTTTTTAATCATGCGGCTTTTTCAGTAAAATAAAGGCCCAAAAATAAGTTTTTTGTGCGCAGGGCCAAATGCTTTTATTTTGTTCCGTTAATTAATTATTTACATTTGCAGTCCTAAAAACAGCAGGCACAAGCAAAACGGCAGTAAGCCGGCTTTATTGCCCGCCTGACAACAGGCACTCGTAGCTCAACTGAATAGAGCATCTGACTACGGATCAGAAGGTTCGGGGTTTGAATCCCTGCGAGTGCACGAGTGAGAGAGCAGCCCCGACTTTCGTCGGGGCTTTTTTATTTTCCTGTCCGGCGAGTCCAGGCGCTTCGCCTGAGCGAGCACGGCAGGGAAATAAAAAAAAGCTGAGCGTTAGCGCGGCTTGCTCTCTTGGACCTCTGCAAAGCTAGGGATCACGTTTCGTAATCCCTGCGAGTGCACAAATACCAAGTTGGTAACAACTTGGTATTTTTTTTCCGCCCCGTTGATTGTCTTTTCTCTCGGTTAGTCAAACCACACCAAACTGATGGTGTATCCATAGCTGTCAGAGTAATAACATTGCTCATACATTTGCCGATCAGCCCGCGAGTCATCTTTGAATGGATAGAACCAATCCTGTGGAGACACCTTTTCAACGCCTGTGTATTTTGCATCCGTCTTTCTGTAGAATTCTCCAGCAACTGTTGTGGGTGGCAGAGTGCCATGAACCTTGAATTGAAACGGCCAATCCGGGAAATCATTACTTTTGGCGTACCACTCAACGGTATTATTCCGGGAGAACACCGCAAAAATTTCGTGTGTGCCGACTTCTGAAAACCGAATGACAGTCGGGACGACACTTACTTGAAATGATTCAGATAAATCCTGGATGGCTTCAAGAGAGAATCGTTTGCGTTTTGCTGCATGAGTTTGAAATTTTTTTGCCGGCATGAGTAAACAGCTGGCGAAATAGTCCGCTTCTAATTCCAGCGGGTCTCTCCCAGACAATGTAAGTCTCGATCCATGCGGCTTCAGCTTACCGTACTTGAGCCCCAACCGATGTTCATCTATTGAATAATGCCCGATTTCATGAGCTAGGGTAAATCGCTCTCTTTTAGAATTTGCAACATTCGTCCTGTTGTTAACGTGGAGCGAGAAGGTGCCTTCAGAAAAATATAACATCCCTTCAAAGGCGTCCTCATAATCGTCTCGGTACACCGGAATTCCTTCTGACGAAAGAATCGCGAGCAAGTTCGTGGCGTTTCCTTTGTAGTGATGCTGGGCAAGACCTTCAGCAATGTTACTTATCACCCGTTTCCTCTGGTCCGTTATCATCGCTCGAATGACTGTCGTGGTTTTTCTTCATTTTGGACAGGATATTGTCAGAAATATCATTGCCCTTTCTGGCTGCCATCCGGTACAAGTCTCCCAATTCGCCAGGTGAGGTATCAAGTCTAATAATTTTCTGTGTCTTTGATCGGAGCTGACCGCTAAGAATTTTTTCAGGATCGATCTCCTTGCCGGTCAACGTCTCATCAACTTTTCCAAACAACTTTTCGAACCGTGCAAGCTCAAGGTCGTTTCGCGGTAACAAGAAGCCGGTCGAGCAGATCCACTCTTCGATATTGTCCGGCGTAAGTAATTTCTTCTTACTATTAGCCATAGAGTTCCAAAAATTGGTTTACAGCGTCGAAAGCCTCTTTCTTATATACTCCAACGGAGTTCTGCGTAAGGTCCAGTGCATCGCGTAACTTTTCAAGAAGCGGACGAGGCAAATTATGTCCTTCCTTCTGATAAGTCAGATAAGTAAGATAAATAATCTTGTGCTTTGGAGTTAGTCGGGCAAGTGCCTTCTCAATACTTTCCTGCCTTTTCTGAAGCTCTGTTCGACCAGCCACCGTCATGGCAGCGGTATCAAATTCGGGAAATTCATATACGACTTCTTCGTCCCCGGTATAAGGACTACCCATTCCATTCTGCTGGGCGTCATAGTCGATCATCTTGCGATCCGCAATTCGGTAGAGATAATATTTCACGGCTTTATCGATGTCCTTCCCCTCCTTAACCTCAAATTTTTTACAACCGTACTTCCAAAATCGAGCGAACACTTCTTCGGCAATCATGTCACCGACGTCAGGCAAATACTTATAGCTACGCGCAAGCACACGGCACTTAGAAACCACGTCTTTCTGGAATCTGAAACAAAATGCCCGGAACGCATCGTTTGCCGAGTTCTTTACTTCCAAATCAGCGTCATCCTGCCATCGCATGTACTCGATCAGGTCATTTGTAGTATCATTTTGATATGCCTCCCACCTCATTTGATATACCAAATTCCATTAGGTGGAGCACTACCAAAAAGCCTTAGTAAGTCATTCAGTTTAAATAATAGATAGCAGCCAGGTTGGATGGCGACGCGGTAAACGGGGGTCATGGGAGTTTTTTCCCAAAAATACCGAAAACCGGCCTAAAAGCCTTAAAAACTGCGCTAAAGTAATATACATGGCAAAACCATTTAAGATTTTATCTATTGA
>DASPNN010000289.1:0-4402 GCA_035626495.1 Chryseosolibacter sp. | reverse complement strand
GAATTTTTTTTTCTGAGTAACGTGCCATGCAGTCACAATGCTGTCAAGCAATTTACCCTCCGCCGAAAAATCACGCGGTCGCGAAGAAAGATAAAACCTGTAGAGGGGTTCGGAAAGAATCAAAACAATCATGAGCGGTAGCAATATCAGAAAGCCATTTACTTCGGTGCGGGAAAATCCGAGCCAGTTGCGGACCCATTGCCTGAGTCGTTCCATTCATGAGAGGTCTTATCGCCAATGAAATTAGGGCGAAAAAATCATATACGGAATAAGCTCACGAAACGGTCCGGGAAACCATACACGGAAGACACTGACGAATCATTATTGAATCAATCGTTTGAAAAAACAGCCATTCCAGCCCTGCAAACAAGATTTCGGACCGAACGAATTTTCAGGTCTGATTATCGTATTCATAAGCGGCGGAAGCTTATTTATACTCATTCTAAATTAGTTAAAGTGTGACATTTATCATGCTCGTTACTTGCGCAGATTTTACTTTTGTAGTTCGAAATGACTCAGAATTTTAAATCATTAGCCTTATCATATAAAACAGCGCCGCTTGAGGTGCGGGAACAGGTTTCTTTAAGTGAATCGGCCGCAAAGCAGCTGTTGAATTTTATTCGGGATTTTACCGATGCGACGGATGTGCTCGTGGTGTCCACCTGCAACCGTACAGAGATTTATTACGCGTCAGCGGCAGACTTGTCGTCAGAAATCCTCAGAGGGCTGGCCCTGGCCAAAAAGCTGGACAGGACCTATCGGGAATTTTTCGTAAAGTACGAAGGCACTGATGCGATCACACACCTTTTCGAGGTTGCCATCGGGCTCGACGCCCAGGTGATCGGGGATCTTCAAATTTCCGGGCAGGTGAAAAATGCATATCAGTGGACTGCAGACGAAAATATGGCCGGTCCGTTCCTGCACCGGCTGATGCATACGATCTTTTTTTGCAACAAACGGGTTGTTCATGAAACATCATTCAGGGATGGAGCGGCTTCCATTTCCTATGCAGCGAAGGACCTTGCCGAAGACATCACCACCGGAGTTGCCGCACCCCGGATTCTTGTGATCGGTGTCGGTGAAATCGGTCAGGATGTTTGCCTGAACCTGGCGAACTCACGCCTGAAGAATGTCACGATTCTCAACAGAACTTCGGAAAAAGCTCAAAAGCTGGCTGCCCGGTGCGGATTCCGCTTTGGATCGCTGGAGCATATTAAAGACGAAATTGCCGCTGCCGATGTCATCATAAGTTCCGTGTCGGGTGCTGAGCCTCTTATTTCAAAAGCGCTTGTCGCGGACCTCCCGATCCTTTCTCATAAATATTTTATCGATCTGTCTATCCCGCGCAGCGTAGATCCTTCGGTCGAGGAGATCGCCGGGGTTATTGTGTACAACCTCGACGACATCCAGGAAAAAACGAATGACGCGCTTGAGCGGCGACGGGCTTCGATCCCCCGCGTGCTGGCGATTATCCAGGAGGCCATCGGAGAGTTCGGCGAATGGTCAAAGGAAATGATCGTCTCTCCAACGATTCAGAAACTCAAAAATGCGCTTGAGCAGATCCGTAAGGAAGAGCTTTCACGGTTTATGAAGAATGCCCGTCCCGAAGAAATAGAAAAGCTTGACGAGATGAGCAAGTCGCTGATGCAAAAAATTCTGAAGTATCCTGTACTTCACCTGAAAGCTGCCTGCAAGCGAGGCGATGCCGAATCTTTATCCGAAATGCTCCAGGAGCTTTTCAACCTTGATCAGCAGTCGGAGAAGAAGAAATAATTTTCTAATTTCTAATTTCTAATTTCTAATTTCTGATTTTGATAATCAGGAATTAGAAATCAATTAGAAATTCTGCAATCTTAGTGCTTCGCATTCCCGTTTTTTTATCTGTAATTATCTTTGCATACCTTCGACCCATTAACCAAGCACCATCCCGCTGTGATTGGGGACGAACAGAAATTCATAAACCTGATCAATGATCACCAGGGGCTGATCCACAAGATCTGTTTCATGTACGAACAGGATGCGGACGCCCGGAATGACCTGTTTCAGGAGATTGTTCTCCAGCTTTGGAAGTCGTTCCCGACTTTCCGCGGCGACGCAAAGATCACAACATGGATGTACCGCATTGCCCTGAATACGGCGATCTCCGGATACCGGAAACAAAAAAGGCACATAAAAACGGAAAATCTGCAAGACCTCCACTTCAACATTTCCGAGAACTATAGCGGTGATGAGAAAGAAGAGGACTTTCAGCGGCTCCGTGCGGCGATCATGCACCTTTCGGAAATCGAACGCGCTATGATCATGATGGCGCTTGAAGAGGTGCCGTACGAGGAAATTGCAGAAACCATCGGCATCACCCAGAACAATGTCAGGGTGCGAATGAACAGAATTCGTGAAAAATTAAGAAAGATGATGAGCCATGAGCCATGGAACTAGATGAACTGAAAAATATATGGCAAAAAAATCCCTCGGGCTTCGTACCAAAGGGCGAAGACGAGCTGGCGCGGATGCTCAAAGGCAGCAGTCGCTCAATTGTCGACAAGTTGAAGCGCAGCGTGTGGTTTGAGCTGTTGTTTACCGTAGTGTCCGGGATCGTCCTTTTGCTTTACGCGTTTTCACTGCCTAACGGTGCCCTCAAATGGACCTCTGTTTCCATCCTCATCCTTTTTGTTGCTTATCCTGTCTACTACATCAAAAAGCTGGTGCTCTTGCATCGTTTCAACCCCGGTGATGACCACCTGAAAGCAAATCTTGAAAAGCTAATCGACAACCTGTCCAGCTATCTTAATTTTTACATTCGGAGCTACACGCTTCTTTATCCCGTTTACTTTGTCCTGGCACTGATATTCCTGGCCATGGAACGGGGGTCGGAGCAATTCTTCGATTCGTTGTCAAATCCGAAAACGGTAGCCTACCTGATTGTTCTTGCGGGAATTTTTTACGCTGCCAGTAAACTATTCACGACCTGGTACCTGAAAAAACTCTACGGCAACCATCTTGAAAAACTGAAAACGGTATTGAGTGAACTCGTATCGTTTGACAAGCCTGAGGAACTTCATCTGTCTTAATCCAGGAACATCTTATTTTGTGCCAGACATCCGCTGAGCCGCTTGTAGAGGCCAACGATGTCGGCTTTTGCCGGGTTGGGACCGAGTGCTTTCAACAGCCTGGTTCCAAGGGTTCCCTGCGTAAGAATGATGTCCAGCTCTTTCTTCCATTGCTCCAGCAACTTATTTCCAGTATCGATGACCTTGCCCTGGATGTGTGACCACAACTCACCCGCCGTGGCAGACGGGCGATCTAACCCGAATGCCGCCAGATATTCGCGGTCGTCGATGACGGACTTCTCTGCATGGTCAATGGTCTGGTCAAGGATCTGCACCAATGGCTCGGTTTTCCAACGCAGCTGCGTATCAAAATCCATGAGCGACCCTTTGACAAGACACTTCAGGGACTCGATGACCAAAGAGACGATCGCGATATCGGCAGCAGGGCATTCCTGGATGTCCATGATGCGAATTTCAATTGACCCGCGATCGAACCTCGGAATCGCGCCCCTGGAGTTTACCCAAATCGGGTTGAGGACATTTTCGGGATCGTACGGACTGATTTCACTTTTGATCTTTTCGTACACCGTATTCAGATAATTCCTTTTCGAGAATACGGCTTCCGGAATCACGCGTCCTGTGATCGAGGGCAATTTTGACTGATTCTGTTTGTAATATTTCAAGCGGGTGTTGAGCTGCCCGGTAAATTTTCCGTCGAGTATTGGCGAGCTGGCGCACAAGGCTGGCAGAATCGGCAGCAGCATTCGCACAGCCGCATGCAGCTTGGCAAATTCTTCGTCGTCGTAAAACGGCAGGTTGAGGTGGGTGCTTTGCAGATTGGACCACCCATGTCCACGACAATCGAAAATCTTGTTATAAATGGAATAGACCTCGTTATTCTCATGGGGCCATAACCTGGTGTCGGACATGGGGTCCATGAAAGGATGCGCGGCAGATGGCAGCAACGTTGCGTTCCAGGGAGCCAGGATGTTGTTGATCCGACGGACGTTATCAGCCAAAGCATGCTCGAGGGCATTCAGGTTGGATTCCGGATTGGTCGACTTAAGCTCCACCACATGCAATACCAGCTCATTCGACCACGTTACGTTGCCATTTTCAAAATCGCTGCCGTAGCTGCCGATCTCATGTTTTAGCAATTCGTCTGTGATGGGGCGAACATCGAGCGTATCGCGGTCGATGATCATGTATTCAAGCTCGATGCCGTAAGCCTGAAACAAATGAAGCCGTGGGGGTTGCACCATTTACTTATCGGATTTGATCTTACTCAAAAATACATCCATAATAGACGAGTACAGTTTGTCCTTCAGGATTTTGTCTTCGACGCCAGAATCGAT
>DASPNN010000288.1:0-14796 GCA_035626495.1 Chryseosolibacter sp. | reverse complement strand
ACGGCATAGAAACTCGTGGTTGCCGTGCGCGTCAGGTCAATGTCACCGCCTTCATACTCCTGCACGACCGCAATGCTGCGGCAGGCGTCCGAAAGGGCATGCTCATCCGATAACAGAACCGACGAAGCCCCCTGATAATCGGAATTGTCGAAGGTGATGAAGGGGGAGAAAACAGTGCCGCCATGTTCTTCCTGGATCCAAACAAGGTCGAACCGTTCTTCGCCGTTTTCAGTGCGCCATTCTATGGCAAGCAGCGTGCCTTTTGTGCATTTCCCCTCCGTGTTGACGTATTCACCCGGGTGGCGTTTGAGGCTGCCGATCATACCAGGATCATCTTCCTGATAGATGAGCTGGATGAGACTGTCATCGTCGATCTGGTCGATGGCGACCACGACCGCGCTCACATTATCCGCCCCGCGGTTCATCGCTACCGTGTCGGCAGACATGGACTCCGGTCTTTTTACGGAACAGGCGGCCAACAAGACGAAAAACCAGATCGGTGATTTCATCATGCAAATGTAATAAATAGTATTTCCGATTCAAGGATACTGCAACGGTACGGTTAGACGCGCAATCAGTACGGTTTTTCACCCATGTAGTTGCCCGGCGGGTCGTAGTTTGCAACAATGATTGTCCCGCCCCCCTCGCACGTGGCCAGCCCGATTCCCACCGCCGTGGTCGTCGACCATACCATTTGCGTGTAGTGCCCCGACCCGCTCCAATTTTCGGGCGTCAACTTGCCATAAACGAATTTTTCAATCTCGCTATACCAGCCTTTGGAGGCCTTCAATGCCGTTCCGGCCGACGAACTAGACCAGTAAATGTTTTCACCATAACGTTTCAGACGGAACTCACCCGTCCGGTGCTTCATGGCGCAATCCCACTTCGCGAGACTGTCGGCCCAGGCCTGCGCATAAGCGGCGAGCTCCGCCGACCAGACGAGTGGTCTCGTTCCGACATCCTTGCGGACTTTGTTGTGAAAATCCAGGGCTTCCTGCGCCTGGTCTAATGAAAGAGTCGACCCCGTCGGAGCCGAAACCTTTTGTGCCCAGCAGCCGAAGCCAGCCAGCATGAGCACCAAGCCTACAATAGACGTTTTCATATAGTGGGATTTGTGATTATTGAATGATTTCAAATTCGTCATTCTCTGCAGTCGTCCGCGCATAATGCTTATGCATTGCCCTGGTAACCCGCCCGCTAAGCCGGTTGATCTTGAATCTCGACATCGTGCTCCAGCTATCAGTCCGAACATGGAACCAGCGGCCGCGTTGGGTGACCTCCATACTGGTGCCAACCGGAAGCCTGTCATTCCGCAGGCCGCCGACCACCTCACTGCCGTTGATCGCGGCGAAAACAAAAGCAACTTTCTTTTGGATACGCCGCGTCTCCCGATAGTATACGGGCTCCTTGCAATTTCCTTCAATGCTTTTACCGGACCCGCTGCCAGCGAGTGCAACCATGATGCCGTTGTAAAAACAACTGCGATTCGTTTTGAGGGTCACCGACAGGCCAAACTCGACGATCAGAGAATTTTCATTCGCCTTGACGGTCACGCGGTCATATTGGGATGCATCAAACTGTGGATCGTTCATTTGACGGATCGCCAGGTCAATCAAGGCGGCCCGCCCAAGTTTTTTCAACGAATCCACTTTCGGATCGGACGCCGCCGCAGGCCACGCCAGGACGATGGGAAGCGCAAGAACAAGAATGCATTTCATGGTGACCAACTGTTGAATTGCCGCTACGGAAATTACAAAATCTTCCCGGAATTCCAGTGGACGAAAATACCTGACTGTCCTAAATCGTAATTGTTATATTTGCGGATTCACCAAAGACGCAATGAGATATTTTGTTTCCGTAGTAATTGCTATTTTTTTTCTTTCAGCCTGCGATGATGACAACGATTGTCAACAATGCAGTGAATCACTGAAAGCCTCCGACTTCAACCAGCGGTATTTCCGCCTGATCACTGAGCAAGGACAGTCACGGCTTTATGAATACGATACACTGACCGGCGAAATTTCCGCATATAATATTTGTAATCCGGAAGCCGTCGCTGCTGTTGTGAATGGACAGGCGATTGGCGCCAACGGCTCTGAATATCGCGCATGCAACGGCAGTGATCCGTCATCATTGTCGGTGACAACCTACGCGCTTGTCCAATGCCGTCCGGTCTTTCAGGAAAAAGTGGTGTCCTACTCGCTTTATCGGCAGTGGTTCGTCTTTTCAATCACGGATGCGGATACGGTCGTGTATCCCCCGTGCGAAACCGCGCTAGAGGGCGGAAGCTCGGTCGAATTTTCTGCAGGTACCATGGAGGGGGGAGCAGCCGAAAACACATTCCTGGGACCAATCACCGCATCCACTGACCAAATCACGATCGGTGATTACACGCTGACAATGTCGGTAGGCACAACTCAGGAAATGTTTTACGAGCAGAAATTTTTTAGTGTGATCGCGCGGAACTCGGTGATCTCATACAGTATTGAGAATAACGTTCTCACCCTCGAAAACCCGGACACCGGTGCAGTGGTGGTACTCTATGCGAATTAGTACGCGTCGAATTGTATTGTTGCAACGGTCCGGTTCTTCCGGACTTTATTGCACCGACACGCCAATCGCTAGTTGAAAATTGGTTATCGATGAGCTTATGTCCGTCCATGGTAAGGCGGGCCCGTTGGTGCGTTCATATCGTACCTCAACGTAACCTTGAAATGTATTGTTGATTCGAGCCATGAGTCCAACATTTCCCCAAAGGCCGACCTGGTTGTTTTTCAGCTTTGGAGGCTTCCGGTCATTGATTGTAAGTTCCGTACTGGTTTCTATTTCTTCCCTCCACTTCCAGTCAGAGCTTAGATGACTAGTATACGAAAGCCCGAACCCCGAATAGGGTTTCAGGATCCGCCACGGCGGATTATACCGGATGCCCAAGGGCACTTTTAATTGCTTGAGTTGCAGCGTCGAATAGTCCCGGTACGTTTGATACTGGGTTTCACGGTAGTAGTAGGAATAATACCGCGTGTCTAAATACTGAATACCAAGGCGGAGGCCAAAGCGTTCGCTCAAGCGAGGTGTGAAAAAATCCGCGAAAACGCCACCGGTAAACGATCGATCGGGCTCATAGGTGCCGACAATGTGGTCGCACGGACTGTAGCTGCTCTCGAAAGTAAATTTGGAATTGTTTACCCCCGCCATCAGAACCACCGCTGCTTTAACCCACGATTTACTCGACTTGTAAACGACCGGCACTTGGCCCTTGCATCGATTGTACCGGGCGACGAGGTCAGCTAATGACCGCTCGGAAAGTGTAACGTTTTGGACCCGCGTTCTCAAAGCCGAACAGTCTGACATCAGTGTGTTGAGCAAAGCAATGTGCTGATTCGTCCGCTGGAGGCGGTTTATCTGGTTTACGATGACAGGTTTGTACTCATCTTTGAGGGCGCGAACCTCCGTGTCCCCTTTTTGCACCCAGTATGTTTTATGTGATTTGTATAGCTGCAGATCGCCTTTTACAATCACTTCCAGAAAGGTTCTTTTTTGCGTGCTGTCATTGGCGATGATCGTTTTCGACTCGTAAAAAATATCATCAACGAACCCATAACCGGCAATATCGGCCGGATAGTAAGTTACAACAGATTCGCTAGTGCTCGCTTTAAATTGGGCCGCCTCATAGGCGCCTGGACCTTCCTTGTAATTGATCAGTCCGGCTACGGTGTCGCGCAAGTTGGTAATGATGTAACCTTGGCGAAGGTTAGTTTGTCCATACGACGCACACCCGAGTATCCACAGGCACAAGGCGAGTAAAGGTGTAGTCAGAAATTGTGGGGGCATTTTAATAGATCAGAAATGGACTGCAAGATACCCCTTTCTTTTCAGCGCAGCGGCATAGGTAATAATTCTGCTAATATTTCGTATTTCCAGCGGGTAATGCCAGCCGCCTATCTCACAGAGACCTTACGGATCAGCTTTGAAAAGAGGCCTGGAAAAAATCGTTTGACATACGCGCCGAACACTTCGCGCCCACCGATGTACACTTCTTCTTTATTTTTTTCGATGGCCCGGATGATTTTCTCTGCACACCAGTTTGCTGATTTGCCTTTGTATTGGGCTTCATCCATTTTCATGAGTGGAGCGCCGTTTCCGGTCAATGCAGCGAGGGTGATCGGTGTGTTAATGAAGCCGGGACAGATCATCGTCACGCGAATATTATCCTTGTAGTGCTCGGCGCGCACCGCGTCGAAAAACCCATGCAGCGCGTGCTTCGAGGCTGCATAGCCAGACCGATAGGGCGTTCCGAATTTCCCAGTCAGGCTGCTGACGTTTACAAAGTGTCCGCGCCGCTGAGCGATGAAATGGGGCAGGAGATATTTGGTAAGCGCGACAGCGCCAAAATAGTTTACTTCCATCAGGCGCCGATCGACATCCAGCGATGTCTCCGCCACCAGGCTGCGTTGACTGATACCGCCATTGTTGATCAAGATGTCGATGTGACCGAAGATCTGGATTGCGGCCTGTGTGCAGAGTTGCAGCGTGCGAGACTGCTCGAGATCTATCGGCAGCACCCGCACGTTGGGCTGGGCCTTCGCAAAACAATTTCCCTTCACGCGCTCCAGCTCTTCTTTGCGGCGGGCAGACAGGATCAGCTTTGCCCCCCTTTTGGCCAGGTGATAGGCGAGCGCTTCGCCGATGCCTGACGATGCCCCGGTCAGCCAAATCACCTTGCCCGTTACGCTTGCCATATTTGCTCAGATTTTATCATACGTTACGAAATCGAACGCGTAAACGTGACGCTCATCCTTCGGGTGATGGATGCGCGCCACCTCCTTCCATATTTTTTTGTCAACCGTGGGAAAAAAAGTGTCTCCTTCCACATCGGCATCGATCTCCGTCAGATACAAGCGGGTGGTGTGGGGCATGGCGAGCCGGTAAATTTCCGAACCGCCAATAATAAAGCATTCACGCTCGCCATTTTTTTCGGCAATATCGAGGGCGGTCTTGATGTCGTGCAGGACAATGCACCCCGGCGCGTTGAAATCTTTTTGCCGGGTGATGATGATGTTTGTCCTGTCCGGAAGGGGTTTGAATTTCCCCTTCAGGGAATCGTAATTCTTGCGGCCCATAATAACGTGATGGCCCTTCGTGGTTTGCATGAAAAACTTCATATCGTCGGGGAGCTTCCAGGGCAGGTCGTTATTCCTGCCGATCACTCCGTTCCTGGAAAGTGCTGCGATTGCCGAGATGATCATCATCGTGTGATTTAAATTTCCCTTCAGCCGATTCGGTTTCCGCGAAAGAACTCCGCGGTCAGCATCCGTTTTTTGCCCTCGGGCTGAAGTTCATCAATTGAAACCCAGCCGTCAAGTGTCCGCACATAAAGATAATTTTTATTGTCCGAGTTTAACGTTCCCGCGCTGACCAGTTCGCTGCGATCCCGCAGAACTGAGACGCGGTAGATTTTGAAAGTCTTTCCGTTGAACTGTGTCCAGGCCGCCGGATACGGCGACAATCCGCGGACCAGATTGCGGACCTGTTCAGCAGGCGCATTCCAATTGATCTCACACGTTTCCTTAAAGATCTTCGGGGCGTGTTTGAGCGCCCCACTGTCGGACTGCGGTGTTAGCGAGTACTCACCGGTTGCAATAGCCTGCACGGTCCGCAGAACCAGGCCTGCCCCTTTGTTCATCAATCGTTCGTACAAGGCCCCCGCCGTGTCGTCGTAGCCGATCGGTTCTTTCTCCTGGAAGATCACATTCCCGGTATCGATGTCATGTTTCAGAAAAAAAGTGGTGACGCCGGTTTCCCGCTCTCCGTTGATGATGGCCCAATTGATCGGTGCCGCCCCACGGTACTGCGGAAGCAGGGAGGCGTGAAGGTTAAATGTTCCGCATTCCGGCATGGCCCACACGACCTCCGGCAACATCCTGAACGCAACCACGACCTGCAGGTTTGCCTTGTAACTTTTCAATTCGTCTATGAAGTCGGGGGCTTTCAGATTTGGCGGCTGGAGGACTGGAATATTGTGCTTTACGGCAGTCTCTTTTACCGGCGAGGGAGCGAGCTTTTGTCCGCGGCCCTGCGGTTTGTCGGGCGCTGTGACTACGGCGACCACGTTGAATTTGTTCTCGACAAGTACTTCCAGACTGGGCACCGCGAATTCGGGTGTACCCATGAAAATGATCCGCAGTTCTTTCATGCACGTGGTTTGAGGGTGCAAATATGAATCTTTAGCCCGTGATTTTTTATATATAGATAGTTGATATATTGATATCCGATATATATATTTGACCCATGTATTCGAAGGAACTGCTCAAAGGCACGCTCTCGGCCATGATTTTGAAGTTGTTATCCGAACGGGAGAAGATGTACGGTTATGAAATGTCGCAGAAAGTGAAGGAGCTTTCCGGCGGCAAGATTCTCCTGAAAGACGGCTCTTTATATCCGGCGTTGCAAAAAATGACAAGCGACGGCTTGTTGTCCTACAAAGAAGAGATCGTCGGCGGACGTGTACGCAAGTACTATTACCTTACGCGGACCGGTCACAAAAAGAAGGTCGCTTATGTAGACGAGCTGAGAGATTTTATCTCGACGATCAACAAGGTCATGTTCCCGGAGGTGGCTTTATGAGTTTAACATCAAAAGAGGTCAGCATGATCAGGGCGGCAATTGATGATGAAAAGGTCACCATTCAAACGCTGAAAGATGACTTGCTCGATCACCTCTGCTGCCTGACCGAGGAAAAAATGTCGCACGGCGTTTCCTTCGAAAATGCGGTGAAGGAGGGTCTCCGTGAGTTGGCACCGCAGGGCATGATAGAGATCGAGCAGGAAACGATCTTACTTCTAAACTTTAATAAAATCGTAATTATGAAAAAAATAACCTTCGTACTTGGCGCCACGTGCACCGTTGCTCTGACGACCGGCCTGATATTGGGGCTGATGAAAATGCCAATTGGACATATGATCTTTGGGCTCGCAGTCTTTGCATTCCTGCTGCTGTACTTGCCCGTTGATGCTGTGCGCTATTTCAGGTTGACTAAAGAGAGTGTGATTGAAAAGATCCGTTACGTCATGAGTACCGCGTGCTCGATCCTGCTTGCCACCGGCGTGATGGCGTGGATCATGAAGCTGCCGGGCTCGCAGGAAATTATCATTACGGGACTGGTGATTTTTCTGGCCGGTTTTTTACCGATGCACCTGATTCGCCTTTACAAAACAACCTGACGACCATGCTATCCAGCTGCAGACCTTGCGGGATGACCCTGCTTGACCATCTCTGCACATCGATTGAAGAACGTAAGCGCGCCGGGACCGCTTTTGAGCGTGCGTTGCCTGAAGCATTAGAGGAACTTGCACCGGATGGTTTCCAAAAGATCGAACTTGAAACAATGATGTTATTACAGTCAAATCTTCCAATCATGAAAAAATTCCTTTATTTATCCGGACTCGTTACAACTATGACGCTGACCCTCGGTATGACTTTCCGCCTGCTTCATTGGCCGGGAGGCTCCGAACTCTTTAACTTCGGATTCCTTGGGTTCACATTGATTTTTCTTCCCGCCGTTGGGTTCAACAACTATAGAAAAAAGGTGACTCGCTCTTCTTATGAAAAGCTTCGGCTGTTTGCCGGCGAGGCCAGTGCCGTTGTTACAGGCAGCGCTGTCCTCCTGAAAGTATTGGCACTGCCCGGTGATATCTTGTTGTTGGTTGGCGCGGGAATTTTCACATTCGCTTTCCTGCCTTTGTTGTTCTTCACGATGTACAAGAAGTCGCTGGCCTAACCCGCGGTCTTGGATGGAATCAGCGCCAATAGTCTCTTATCGAACAGGATCGGCCGAGGAGGGTGAACTTTGACGTGCTTGATATCCGGATGTGCCGGGTTTATCAAATAGTTGAAGGAGTCGGAGATCAATGCCGAGGGTACCTTCATCAACAGGTGTTCGCCGCCCCGCAGGAACGCATCGCCCAGGCTACGCGTCAGCTTCAAATCTTTATACCAGTTCTTCGGCAGTACCGGTTGATGGATTTCCTTCTGAGGTACTTCGATTGGGAGCATGACATATTCCCGGCTGATGTGCTCGAATGGAATCCGCAACGCCACCTCGAAGGCGGCAAGCACATTATTTTCAGCTGTATAGATCATGGCCAGTCCGGGCGAATTCCAACGGCCGCCGTGGAGATACGCACCCTGTCCCGACAGATCCTTCGACCACTTCAGCAATGTACAGCGGAAAACGGTCATACCAGGATGCCGTGTTCGATCCGGCCGAGCACATGAATGATCTCGTCAACGCCTTTGCGTGTGCTGATGAGATCGATCGGTCTGTGGCCTGTGAGGTCGACGGAAGGCCGGTTCAGCCATTCGTTGAAATTTTCGAATGACCGGAAGATCTCCTTGCCTTTAGCGTAAAGCTCGGCGAGGTGGATCAATCTGTCTGAGATGTAAAGTCGCAACCGTTGATGGGGTTTGTAATTATCGAGTGTGCGCTTGGTGACATCCAGGTAAGAGAATAGCCGGCGCTCGTCCAGGTTGACTTTTTGCATGAAGAAGATCAAAGCCTGTTTTGGCAATCCTTCTTCCGCCAGCGAAGCCAGGTCCTTGGATTTACCGATTACTTTTGTACCGCCCAAAAGCTGTTTTACTTGTTGGTCTTCCATGGTCAATTGGAAAATTTTCAACAATATAACGAAAATTTTCGCACCCCGGTTCCAATCAATCACGCAGGCTGCGCCGCAGGTATTTCGAGCAGACGGGACATTCGCGCCACCTGTGTGCCCGGGCGGGACAGTAAGTCCGGCCGAAATACAGGATTTGCAGATGTACCTTGTCCCATAATGGCTGGGGAATCAGGCGCTTTAAGTCCCTTTCAGTTTGCTCTACACTTTTGCCATCTGACAAGCCCCACCGGTATGCCAGCCTGTGAATATGGGTGTCAACCGGAAAAGCGGCCGCCCCGAAGCATTCCGTCATCACCACCGATGCGGTTTTATGACCTACACCCGGAAGCTGCTCGAGCTCTTCGAAGGTTTGTGGCACCTGGCCATTATATTTTTCAACCAGGATCTGTGAAAGCTTGCTGATCGCTTTCGACTTCGCGGGCGACAGGCCACATGGCTTGATGATCTCGCGGATCTGGTCGACCGGTATTTTTGCCATGTCGTGCGGGTTATCCGCAAGCGCAAACAGCGATGGCGTTGTTTTGTTTACACGCTCGTCCGTACACTGGGCGGAAAGCAGCACCGCGATCAGCAACGTATAAGGGTCCGAATATTCCAGGGGAATGTCCGGGTCCGGAACATGTTTATCGAGGATACTGAGAATGTCCTTTACTTTTTCTGATTTTGTCATCGTGGTGCCCGATTACGGGTAAAGGAGGTACCGGTTGCGCATCAGCTTGTAAGAGGTCAGGTCTTTTTCCCATGACTTCCGGATTTCGGCCTCAGAGACCCCGGCGCGGATCTGCTCGCGCAGTTTCGATGTTCCCAGGTGTGTGTCAAAGTTCTTATCATTGAAGAATTTTGTTTTGTCCGGGAACGCCTCATACATCTTCATAAGATACTGCAAGTCCAGCTTGCGTTCAGCCTTTACGTTGCGCAAGTCAAGCCCATAGCAGGCACGGTTTTCATACAGAGGCGTCTTTGCCATGCCTTCTATGGAAACGGGTGTGAATTCAAAGGGCATGTTCCTGAGGTCCGGGTGTCCGACAACCTGGAACGGCATCTGCGTACCGCGGCCGACGCTCATTACGGTCCCTTCGAACAACCCCAGCGACGGGTATAACCGGATCGACTGATCGTTGGGCAGGTTCGGCGACGGTTTTTCACGAATTGAATAGGCATCGGCGTGTTTCCAGTTCCTTACCGGGATCACTTCAACATCGCATTGTTTTCCCCGGCCGAGCCATCCTTCACCATTAACCATCAGCGCAAGCTCGCCGATCGTCAGACCATGAACCAACGGGATGGTGTGCATTCCCAGGAAAGAGCGGAAAGCCGGTTCAAGCACGGGACCATCCACGAAATTCCCGTTTGGATTCGGACGGTCGAGCACGAGCAGCTTTTTTTCCTGCTCGGCGCAGGCTTCCATGACGTAATGCAAAGTACTGATGTAGGTATAGAACCGTACTCCGACATCCTGGATGTCAAAGATCACAATGTCGACATCGGCGAGCTGTTCGGGTGTGGGCTTGCGATTGGCGCCATGGAGGGAGAAAACCGGTAAACCACTTTTCACGTCGATCCCATCCTTGACATCCTCACCCGCGTCCGCCGTGCCGCGAAAGCCATGCTCGGGGGCAAATATTTTTCGGATCACGATGCCGGAATTTTTGAGCGTATCCACGAGGTGAACCGCGCCACCGACGAGGGAAGTATTGTTGACCACAAGGGCGACGCTCCTGCCCTGAAGCTTGGGCAAGATGAGATCGATCTGATCGGCGCCATTGATGACGCGCGAATCCGCTGGCAGATCCGCATTCGCGGCAGGCGTACCAGGCGCCTGCTTTGTTTTGGCGCTGCATTGAGATATACAGATAATAACAAAACACGATGCCATCGCGGTGAATATCTTTTTCATAATCCGATGGTCCACGTGTGAATCTGAACGAATATTCATATTTTGCATTGATCTACCGGTTGAAAATTTACTAATAATTTGAACCTGTCTTACTTTATTTCCAAAAAGATCACCGGCGGTCAGAAGGGCGCTTTTGCTTCCTCGATTCATCTGATCGCGACGTTGACAATCGGTATAGGACTGGCGGCGTCGATCGTCTCCTTTCTGATCATGAAGGGTTTTCAGGAAACGGTAAAACATAAGATCTACAGTTTCAGCGGCCATCTTGTGCTGACTAAACCGTCGATGAACAATTCGCCCGAAGAACCGGGTATGAATTATCACATCGAAATGTATACCAACAAGGAAAAGTTTCCCTACATCCATCACATCCAGGAGTATGCCCATAAGGCCGGATTGGTAAAAACCGAAGGGGAAGTTGTCGGCCTGATCATCAAAGGCGTCGGGGAAAGTTTTGACCGGCACGCTTTTGCGGAAAACATGGTGGAGGGTGAATTTATCCATTTCCCGGACTCCGGCTACTCAAACGAAGTTGTTCTCAGCCGGACCATCGCAAATGTCCTCAAGGCCAGCGTGGGCGACGAGTTTATCGTACATTTTTTTCAAACACCGCCGCGTTTTCGCAAGCTCAAGGTTGCTGGTATTTACGAGACCAACCTGTCGGAATACTATGACAGCAAGATCATCCTGGCCGACATCAGCCTGATCCAACGACTCAACGACTGGCCTGACAGTATCGCGGGCGGCCTGGAAGTGATGATCAACACCGAAGCTTTCAGCCGGTCAGGGCTCCTCGACGAGCACATAGAATTCGAGACGTCCCCCGATGATCTCGGTGAACAGGACTTCGTTCAAAAATCGGTCAGCTTCGTCTCCGCCGTGTGGTCATTCGATTACGAGGCTGCGGCGATCGAAAAAGCGGCGCAGGAGATCGGTATCCATAACAACTATGAGCAGCAGGTTCAACTCACCGAAGAACGATATCTCCAGGTATTCGAGTGGCTGCATCTGATCAGCCGTCAGGTGAATATTCTGCTCACCATTATCGTGCTCGTCATTTGTGTCAACATGATATCGATCGTCCTCATTCTCGTCATGGAACGCACACAGATGATCGGACTGCTGAAGGCCCTCGGGGCGAAGGACAGCATGATCCGTTCGGTATTTATTTACAACGGGGTCAACCTGGTCGCAAAAGGCCTGCTGCTGGGCAATATCCTCGGCATTGGCCTATGCTACATTCAGCATCGTTTCCGGGTGATCACGTTGAACCCCAAAGATTACTACATGTCGTTCGTCCCGATCAGCTGGCACTGGGACATTATCCTGCTGCTCAACCTGCTGACGTTGATTGTGGTCACGGCAGTTCTCCTTATCCCCACGATGGCGATCACGCGGATTGATCCGATCAAAGCGATACGGTTCGATTAACTCGATTGAAAACCGACCATGCAAGCCTTTTGGCGGAGGCTGCCTGAAGAAAGGCTAAGAAACCGGGATGTATTTCTTGAACCAACTTTGGATGGTCATCTGCAACACACCAAAAAAAGCTTCCTTGAAAATTCCGGGTGACATCTTGGATTCACCCCGCGTGCGGTCGGTAAATATGATGGGTACTTCCACAAGCCTGAAACCATATTTCCAGGTCAGGAATTTCATTTCGATTTGGAAGGCGTACCCTACGAATTTGATTTGGTCCAGCGGAATGGTGTTGAGAACTTTTCGGCGGTAACAGACGAATCCGGCAGTCGTGTCTCGAATCGGCATGTTGGTGATTATGCGGACGTAGCTGCTGGCAAAATAAGAGAGCAACACGCGACCGATTGGCCAGTTCACAACATTTACACCCGTCGCGTAGCGCGATCCGATCGAGAGATCGGCGCCACCATCAGCGCATGCATTATAGAGGCTCACCAGGTCCTTCGGGTCATGGGAAAAATCGGCATCCATTTCCAGCACATATTCATAGTTCTTTTCGAGCGCGTACCGGAAACCGGCAATGTAAGCGGTGCCGAGGCCCAGCTTTCCGGGGCGTTTCATCAGATGCAGCCTGGTCTGCTCAGGTGAATTGTAGTAGAGCTGCAACTGCTCGACGATCTCTGCAGTACCGTCGGGAGAATTGTCATCAACGATAAGGATATGAAATGATTTTGAAAGTGAAAATACCGTTTCAATCAGTAAACGTATGTTTTCCCGCTCCTTGTACGTTGGAATGATGACGATGGCGTTGCTCAAGATCGCTGGTTTATAACAAAGCTAAAAAAAGAACCGTTAGGTACAATTCATTTCCTGCCATCCTACGGGAATTTCCGGCCGGTTGTCGCGCGGACGCGAGTTTCGACAATCGGGTTGCCGAACGCAAAAACAAGGTCCGCCGCCAGGATTTTTTGATCAGGGATATTACACGGCGACACGGTTTGGCGTCCACATAAGAATCAGAAAAAAGGCCGCCGGAAACCGACAGCCCTTTTTTCGTTTTCTAAACGGCCTCGAGCTCCCTGGATGCCTGCGCGAGTTTGTTCTGCACCTCGTAAGGTACGGCGATGAACTCGGCAAATTGTTGGGTGAAACTTGCACGTCCCTGAGTCATCGAACGTAATGTTGTAGAATACCGGTCGAGCTCCGCGAGTGGCGTCCGCGCCTTGATCACCTGGTAATTTCCTTTACTGTCGATGCCCATGATCAATGACCGACGGGTTTGCAGATCTCCCATCACATCCCCCATGACCTCCTCGGGCAACTGGATCTCGATATCATATATTGGTTCGAGCAGGAGGGGTTCGGCGCGCATGAACGCATCCTTGAACGCCATCATCCCCGCGATCTTGAATGAAATGTCGTTTGAATCCACGGGGTGCATTTTTCCGTCGAACACGCAAACACGCACGTCCCTGACGTATGAGCCGGAGATCGGACCTTCCTCCATTTTCTCCATGACCCCTTTGAGGATCGACGGGATAAACCGTGCATCGATCACGCCCCCGACAATGCAATTGTAGAAGGCGAGCCTGCCGCCCCAGGGCAGGTCGATGAATTCTTTTCCGCGCACACTGTATTCGGTCGGTTCGGGCATGCCTTCATAATATGGCTCCACTTTGAGATGAACTTCTGCAAATTGGCCCGCGCCACCCGATTGCTTTTTGTGGCGATAGCTGGCGATTGCAGGTTTCCGGATCGTTTCACGATAGGAGATTTTAGGTGTAACGAAGTCCACTCGAAGCTTGTAAACATGCTCGAGATACCACTTGCACACCGCAAGGTGTAGCTCACCCTGACCTGCGATGATAAGTTGTTTCAATTCTTTCACATACTGGACCTGCAGCGTCGGATCTTCCTGATGGATCTTGCTGAGGACCTCGCCGATCTTTTCTTCGTCATTCTTGCTGTGGGCGACGACCGCAGTGCGGATGCGCGGTTCCGGAAACTCGATGGGCTTGACTGTAACATCATATCCTTTTGCGTGAAGGGTCTGATTGGTGTACGTGTCTTTCAGCTTGAGGGTGGCGCCAATATCACCCGTAACAAGCTTGTCAACTGAGTTGCGCGTCTTGCCGTCCATGATGAACAGCTGGTGAATTTTTTCGACTGCGCCCGTCTGGCTGTTGACCACTTCGGAGTTGGTGGTCACTTCGCCGGAAATAACTTTGAAGAATGACAGCTTGCCGAGGTTCGGTTCCAGGTGTGTTTTAAAAACAAACAAAACGGTTGGTTTTGTCAGGTCGTAGGCGAGTTCTTTGTTGTCGGCCGTGGTTTCAGGTTTCGCTTCTTTGGGGCACGGGGCGACGTTGTCGATAAAGCCCATCATCCGCCCACTGCCCATGTTTTTCTTGGCGGACATACAAAAGACCGGGAATACATCATGGTGGATCATTCCCGCTTTGAGCCCTTCCCGCATTTCGTCTTCGTCCAGCGTTCCTTTTTCAAAATATTTTTCCATGAGCTTCTCGTCGTTCTCGGCGGCCTTTTCCACCAGCTGGTTATGGAGCTCATTTGCTTTTGCCTTTTCAGAATCCGGGATCGGTAGCTTTTCGGGTTTGCCGCCTTCGGCAGGAAATTTATACATCACCATTTTGAGCAGGTCGATGATGCAGTTAAAGTTTTCCCCCTGGTTGACGGGGTATTGCATCTGAGTTACGGCGTTTCCGAATCGTTCACGCAAAGCGCTCAGCGCGCCGTCGAAATCCGCTTTCGGATGGTCTACCTGGTTTACGGCGAAGATTGTCG
>DASPNN010000287.1:0-4676 GCA_035626495.1 Chryseosolibacter sp. | reverse complement strand
CTTCCTGACCGGTGAGCATGAAGACCGGGAGAAAGGAAGTGATAATGATGATGGTCGAATAAAAAACGCCACGCGACACCTGCCGGGACGAGCGCTCAATGATGTCCAGTCTTTCGCGCTCGTCGATGGGATTGTATTTCTTTAAAAATCGCTTGACCATACTAGTTTTCGGTTTCGGGGTTCAGTTCCTCAAATCGTGTCGTGAGATTTTTGTATGCGTTTTCCGCCATGATAATGCCATTGTCGACGATCACGCCAATTGCGAGGGCGATGCCGGTCAAGGACATGATGTTGGAGGTGATGCCGAAGGCGTTCAACAGGATGAAGCTCGTTGCCAGCGTGATCGGAATCTGGATGATGATGCTGGCTGCGCTGCGCCAGTGAAAGAGGAATATGATCACGACCAGCGAGACCACGATCATTTCCTCGATCAGCGTCTTTTTGATTGATGAGACTGAGTCGCGGATCAGCTCACTGCGGTCATACACAATGTTGAATTTCATTCCCTGGGGAAACCCCTTGGCGACGTCCTCCATTTTCTTTTTGACGGCAGAAATAACCTCATCGGCATTTTGACCATACCGCATTACCACGATTCCACCCACCACTTCGCCTTCACCATCGCGGTCGAAGATGCCAAGCCTGCTTTCGCCGGTCATCTGCACCGAACCAATGTCGCGGATCCGGACCGGAACGGTGTTGACAGTTTTGACGGCGATCTTTTCGATTTCCTCGACGGAGCGCAGATATCCTGTTGTTTTGATGATGTAGCCGATGTCGCTCGTTTCGAACTTGCGTCCGCCGGCTTCGTTGTTGTTTGCCCTTATCGACTGGATGACTTCCTGGGCAGACAACCCGTAATATCCGAGCTTGTTGGGGTCGAGTGTCACCTGATATTGTTTCTGGAAACCGCCGAAAGACGCGATCTCGCTGACGCCGGGTGCGTTTTGCAGCGCAAACTTCACATACCAGTCCTGCACTGCGCGCTGCTCTCCCAGGTTCATGCCGGGAGCTTCGAGGGTATACCAGAGAATATGACCGACGCCTGTGCCATCGGGACCCAGTGTCGGGCTGACGCCTTCGGGGAGCAGGTTGCCGGCGTAGTTCAGGCGTTCGAGTACGCGCGCGCGCGCCCAATAAATCTCGGCTTCGTCCTCGAAGATGACGTACACAAAACTCATCCCGAACATGGACGAGCCCCTGACGTATTTTACCTGCGGCAAACCCTGCAGATTTGTGACGAGCGGATACGTGATCTGGTCTTCGATAATCTGCGGACCACGGCCCATCCATTCGGTAAAGACGATCACCTGGTTTTCAGACAGGTCGGGAATCGCGTCGATCTTGCTTACCCGAACAGAATAAATTCCCCAGGCAAATAACGCAGCGGCTACCAGGAGGACGAGGAACCGGTTGCGCAAGGAAAATGATATTAATGTTTCAATCATGATGCAGGTAAAAAAATAGAAATAATGATTGCTTCGCTGTGACTCAGCGATCAAATGGAGAACGAGGTCTCCGAAAGGAGGAAATTCAGATTAGCAGGACGCGGTGTTCGACGATGAGGTCGTCTGCGGGCAATGGTGGATCATATTGGTCGGCGCGATCACCGATGACTGGAACAGAAGGAACGATCTCTGAAAGGAGAAGCGGCAATGTTACCAAAGCCACCGGCTGCACGACGGGAGCCAGGTTCTTGAAATCGGAACCGTGAAAGTCTTCGCCGGCGTGAACAACCGCATTGTCTTCACAACAGGGATTTTCATGGCGATGACAGGCCGGGACCGGCTTTTCATTCGGGCAAGGCTGCGCTTTTGAAAAGATCGCAACGTCGCGTACGTTACCCGAGCAGAGGTGTACCCCGACCATAAAGCTGGTCGACGACATGAGCACGAGAAATGCGAGCAACAGTGACGATATGGACCGGATTGCCTTCATTGAACTGTTCAAATGTAACGGATTTTTGCCAATAAGGATTTATACATTAACCTGAAACGATTATAAAATTATTGAAAAACAGCCCTGGAAGGCCTTTTTTGGCCGGTTTACGGGATGGAATTATGTCATGGAATACCCAGTTGAATTATCAGGAACAGGAAAATTGGCGACGTGCGCTTTAACAACTGACCAGAGGGAAGATGGTGATTTCTTATATGAAAATCGGACTTTTCCGGAACCAGCGGTACCCGTACGGGCCGAGCTTCACAGGTTGTCCGGGTTGGAAATGGTCATATGTTTTATCGGCAAAACATTCGATCACATGCATTTCTTCTTCTTTTGCGAATTCGACTTCGACGGCCACTTCGCTGTTGCCGAGGTTGTGAAAAGCGACTGAGAACGCGTTTTTCCAATGGCAGACGTGAGCCAGCACGGCTTCGTTTCCAGTCTTGAGGAACTTGCATTCTCCGAAACCGAACTCGACGCATTCTTTCCGGGCTGCGATGATTCGCTCGATCCAGCTCAATAGTGAACCGGGATCGCGCATCTGTTTGTGCACATTGATTTGTTTGTAGCCGAATTCACCATCCTCAATGACGGGAACAGGTATGTCGTGGCGCTTTGCCGAGGAGAATCCTCCATGTGTTTCATCGGTCCACTGCATGGCCGTCCGCACACTGTTGCGTTCGGGCAGGGAGAGATCTTCGCCCATGCCCAGTTCGTCTCCATATCGGAGCACCGGGGTACCGGGAAGCGAAAAGAGCAGGCTGTAGACGAGCTCGATCCGGTGCCGATCGTTGTTCATCATCGGCGCGAGCCGTCTGCGTATACCCCGGCCGTAGATCCGCATGTTTTCGTCCGGAGCAAATGCCGCATAGACGAGTTCGCGTTCTTTTTTGCTCAGCCGCTCGAGGTCGAGCTCATCGTGGGTGCGTACAAACGTCGCCATCTGCTCCTTCACAGATTTCAGCGGAATCTCTTTCACGGCTTTAATGATGGGCTTCGCTTCTCCGGTTGCCAGGGCAAGGAACAAATAGTTATTGAGGTAAAAGTTGAAGAGCATTTGCACCTGGTCACCTTCGCCGAAGTAGTGCCGGTACCGTGACGACTCTGTGTCGACTTCGGCGAGCAGGATGGCGTCCGGGCGCTGGTCCTCCACGAAGCTCCTGATGTCGCGGAGAAACTGATGCGGGTCGCCGTCGAATTTTTCATTGCCTTTCCGGTTGAGGATGTGGGTGACGGCATCCATCCTGAACCCGGAGATGCCGAGTTTCAGCCAGAACTGAATGATGTATTTGATCTCTTCCTGAACCTGCGGGTTTGCAATGTTGAGGTCCGCCTGGTGTTTGTAGAACGTGTGATAATAGTATTGGCCGGCAACCTGGTCGTATTCCCAGTTCCCGTCCTGGTGGTGACCAAATACGATGTCCTGGTTCGGATTGGCGGGTTTCTCATCCAGCCAGATATAGTATTTACGGTACTTCGAGTTCTTATCCTTCCGGGCCTCCTGGAACCAGGGGTGGTCGATGAAGGTATGATTAATGACCAGGTCGATGATGACGCGAATTCCACGTTCGTCCGCGGCATCAACGAATTCAACGAAATGGCCGAGGTTGCCAAAGCGGGGATCGACGCTGAAATAATCGGTGACATCGTAGCCGTGGTCGCGGTTTGGGGTTGGAAAAAATGGCAAGAGCCATATGCAGGTAATGCCAAGGCCGGCCAGATAATCCAATGACATGGTGAGGCCCCGGAAATCGCCAATTCCATCACCATTACCATCGAGAAATGTTTCGACGTGCGTGGTATAAATGATTGCGTTCTTATACCAATATTTGACCATGCGATTACTAAAGTCATAAATATCCTAAAAATTCAAGCCATGGAATCGGCCAGGCATGGCATTCCATTTTTCACGTCCATTTGTTGCAGTTTAAATGCGTACGGTCGGTTCGAAGTCTATGAATGAGTGGGTCAATTGGTCGGGGTCTTTAAAGTTTACGCCATCGGCATTTCTTCAGCCGCGATCAGAGGACGAGCTGGCTGACGCGATCCGGGAGTCGGCGCGCAATGGCAAGCGGATACGGGTTGCTGGCGCCGGGCATTCCTCTTCCTCGCTCGTGGAAACCAACGACACACTCATCCAGTTGAAAAATTTCAAAGGCATTGTTCGAGCCGACGAGCGCAACGGCACGGCCACACTCAGAACTGGCATGACTGTGGGGGAGGCGAACGACGCGCTCCAGGAACTCGGTCTTGCATTGTTTAACACGGGAGATGTCGATGTTCAGATGCTGACGGGAGCGATTTCCACGGGCACGCACGGGAGCGGGAAGCGGTTGCAAAACCTGTCCAGCATGCTCGTGGGGGTACGCATGATCACAAGCGAGGGCGACGTTCGCAATGTCAGCCAGGAAGCCGACCCCGAGTTGATGAAGTCCGTGCGCGTGGCGCTGGGAACGCTTGGCATTTTTACTGAAATAACGGTGCGCGTACTGCCCTTGTTCAAGCTGCGCCGCGTCGAGCTTTGCACGGATATTGAAACCTGCCTGAGCCACTTTGACGGGCTTGCCGACGAGAACCGCAACGTGGATTTTTATTGGTATCCCCGCAGCGATGAGGCGAAGATCCGCATCCTGAACGAGCCCGGGAGAGGTTCGGAACGGTTTCCGTTTTCCTTTAACTGTAAGGAGAACACTGAGGACTGGGTAGGAAAAATTTTGCCGAAGGAGCGGGTG
>DASPNN010000286.1:0-2253 GCA_035626495.1 Chryseosolibacter sp. | reverse complement strand
GCGATCTAAGAATCTGGCCCGACCCAACGATGAACACACATGACGGCGGACGGGCCCCTGCCCACCGTGCAACAACAATGGGTCCTTGAACGGGACACGCTTAGGGAAGCGGGTGTGCTGGTCCAAACGAGCTCCTGGGTGTCAGCATGGTTGCCCAAGTTTCGCGTATATGCGCCTCATCACCTACTGAGGTTATGCGGTTGAGTGCATAACGTCGACTTTGACTCCAATGATTTCAGGTACATGTACCAGCGGCAGTGCACCTCGCTACCGCTCCGGATGTTACCGGTGTCGGTATGAAAATTTATTGATTCTTCTGGCACCTGACGGAGTCGGACGACGAGCGATTTGACGCAGTGGGATGACAACCGGCCAGCACATGGAAAACGCTTATACGAAATACTGGATTGAAGACGACATCATTTTTATAGTTTATAAAGATAACGTCTCGTTCGACCAGCCGACTGCAGAAGCAATTCTTGGAGAAATTCGCGCCTATCTCGGGAATAAGCGATACCCGTGTCTGGTTGATGTATCGGGAATAGTTGCGATCGATCGACCCGCCCGCGTTTACATGGCCCGTGAGATCACGCATTTGTTTTCGCGGATCGCGGTCGTTACTAAAAGCTTTATCAGTCTTGCCATCGCAAAGTTCTTTCTGGCCGTGAACAGGCCTTCTATTCCAATAAATATTTTCAGAGACCACGAGCTTGCGCGCAGGTATCTGCTCGCTGGTCCGAAAGACTGACTAGTCTGGATCGCGGTATGAATGCAAGGCTTCGTCGTACAGTTTGCGGTTGAGGGAATTTGCATTACCTTAAACAAAATTCCCCACATGAAACTGCCTTCGATCGAGTACCTGGTCAGGAATGCGCAGGTTGCGTTTGTCAGGTTCCCGTTTTCTCTCATCTGTTCTTTCCTGGCTGCGTTTGCTGCGATGATCGTTACTGAGTTCGAAAACGATGCGCCGAATATCCTGCCGTATGTCAACTTCATGCTCGTGGCCGCCCTCGGCATTTCTCTTTTCTTTTGCATTGATGTCTATTCGGCCAGCAAGGAGGTTTTACGGCGAAAGCGTTACGTTTATTACTTTCTGGGCTATCATATTCCTGACACTGCTGTATTTTACATTTCCGCAGCGCCCATCAAGTTTTAACAATGCGCAGGCCTACATTCGATTTTCCATTTATGCGATGGTGGTTCACCTGATGGTGGCCTTCGTGCCGTTTGTTGAAAAGGAGCGGATCAATGGATTCTGGCACTACAACAGGATACTGTTTGTACGGTTTTTAGCCGCGATGTTGTTTTCAGGGGTATTGTACGCCGGGCTTGCCCTTGCGCTCGGGTCGCTTGATTTTCTCTTTGACATTCACCTGCCTTCGCATTTGTTTTTGCATTTGTTTATCCTCATCGCCGGCATTTTCAATACGTGGTTCTTCCTTGCGGGGATCCCGAATGATTTTTCCGCGTTGGAGGAGATTGATCAGTATCCCCGGGGGCTGCGGATATTCTGTCAATTCATTTTGCTTCCCCTTGTAGCCCTATACCTTTTGATATTATACGTCTATGCGGCCAAGATTCTATTTTTATGGAACTGGCCGAAAGGGATCGTTTCATACCTGGTGGCGGGTGTATCGGTCGTGGGCATACTTACCCTGTTGCTGATTTATCCGTATGGAAATCTTCCCGGGAACGCGTGGATCCGAAAGTTTTCGCGCCTGTATTACGTCGTATTGCTGCCGCTCGTTGTGCTTCTGTTTATCTCGATCGGTATGCGTGTCGCCGATTACGGTGTCACAATCAACCGGTATGTCATCATCGCGATGGGGATCTGGATCGGTATCACATCGATATATTTTGCGAGTGGGAGAACAAACATCAGGTTCATTCCGGTGTCGCTCGCTGCGATGCTCGTCATGGTCTCATTCGGTTTTTGGGGAATGTTCTCTGTCAGCGAGCGCAGTCAGGTCAAACGTTTGACGGAAATACTCGAAGGTGCCAACCTGCTTTCGAATGGAAAGATCGCGCATGAGGTGCGGTGGATTCCCGATAGCCTACCCGGGTTTTATGCGGTCGGCCGGGAACATACAAACGAGAATGTTTTGTCCGATTCGCTTCACAATGAAATTAAATCGATACTCGATTACCTCGATGACTACCACGGCTTCGAAGGAATTGAAAAGTGGTTTGAACAGGATCTTGATTCGATGCTTGACGTAAAGCAGCGTGATCAACCGCAGGATTACATTCATC
>DASPNN010000285.1:0-6450 GCA_035626495.1 Chryseosolibacter sp. | reverse complement strand
TGGGCGTGGTGGTGATGCTCAGGGCTGAAACGCGGGACCACGTTGCGCCGGAGTCGCTGCTCTTAAACAATCCATTGGCACGTGTTCCACAATACAAAATCGAATTTTTGTTCGGGTCGACAACAAGCTTTTCACCTGTCTGTCGGCCCATACCATTTCCGTGCGCCTTGAATTGAGACGTGACTTCCGTTGCAATAAAAGTATTTCCGTAATCCGACGAACGAAGGATCGCTGTTCTTCCACTGTTAAAATATGAAGTGCCCACAAGCATGTAAACTTTATTCGGCTCCACCGGATCAATAGCAATTGATTCAACTCCCTGGTAGGAAAGCTCGCCCTCTGAAGTCCAATCCAGCAGCGGAATCCAATTCGCACCTGCGCTATTCCACCGGTAGGCTCCACCAACATCGGTTCTGCAGTACATCAGATTTTTTTCGGTCTTGCTTGTAATGATACCTGACACAAAACCCCCTCCTCCCATCCGGACATTATGCCACGAATACGTTTCAGGTTGTCCCAGGGCAACGCAAATTATTTGGAAAAGGAATAGGGATAATAAAATAGATCTTCTTAGCATGTTCAATTATTCAATTAATTTGTATCACGAGCGGCGAATCGTTGTTTCGCGCTATAAATAATTTCTTTCCGGATTTCTTTATCGAGCGGACGTCTCCCGCCACCCATAAACCAGTCGTTGGCGGAGGTGCATACTTAAAATTAGCATTTCCATCATTTAGAAATATCGAAGCATAGTTTCCGGTAGCGCGCCCGAAGCGCGTATTCATGGACGAAAGGTTTCCGCCAGTGACAATATCCAAAGCGCCATCGTGGTTCACATCCATCGCACACAGTCCGAATACCGGCGAGAATTGGGCTTGAACGGGAAGATGTATCATGCTTAGAGAATCTCGGTCATTCCTGAAAAAGGAAGTATGAAATACATAACCTGTCAAAACCCTTGCATTCCGTCTCTCGTCCTCCGTTAAGACATCGGCTATGGCAGCTTCACTGTAAGATTTATAATCCGGAAAGCGTTTCTTGATTATCGGGACCTGGTCCACCAACTCATCCCGCGTGGGAGCAGGCCAGGCTTTTCCCTGAATGTAATAATTCAGTATCGGGTCAATCGAGCCATTCTGATCAAAGTCCGAATAATATAAGGAGACAGGCTTGCTGACCGAAGGTCGATACTGGTTGTTCATACCAAAGTTCCCCGCAAGAAGATCCTGATCGCCGTCATTATCGAAGTCTTCCGCAATCACAACATTCCACCACCCTTCTGTTTTCTGTTTGACATATCGCGATGAGCTATTTGTGAATTTACCCTTGTCATTGATCAAAACTGTTATGGGCATCCACTCTCCCACTACGATCAGATCATCCTGACCGTCCCGGTTGATGTCGATCCAAACCGCATCTGTAACCAGCCCCAGGGAGTTAAAAGTAGAATCGTCTTCAGCCGAGAAGTTTCCCCGTCCATCGTTTAGAAGAATATGACTTCGAGGGCTTTCAGGATATCGCCCTGGAACAATCCTTCCTCCTACGAACAAATCCACGTCACCATCCCGGTCAATATCTGCGGCGCGTACACATGAACCGCTCGACAATATATCCGGCGCTGCGACGCGTGTAAAATTCCCCTTTCCGTCATTTCTAAAAATTCTGTCCTTCAGGAATTCATCATCCACAGCATATTCGTATCCGCCACTAACGATATATAAGTCCTGGTCGGCATCGTTATCCATATCGAAAAACAACGCATCCACATCCTCATAACCTTTTAAAAGTTCTTTGGGCGATTTGTCAATATAAGCTCCATTTTTAAGGGCAACCAGAAGAGCACCGCGTTTATCTTTCGTACCGCCGATAAAAATGTCCTGCAATCCGTCCTGATTAACATCACCGATTGCAAGCGCCGGTCCAAGTGTCGAGAACTTCCGGGTCAGCAGCGGCTGGACTTTAAAATCGACAAATCTGTTCTCCTGGTGTTTATATGGAAGCTCGCGGATTGTCTCAAAAATATCGAGCCTTTTGCCGGGCACTATCTTAATTGAAGGTTGCACCGCCTGGCGTTGATCGACAACCATAGTTTGATTTCGCTTCACATCGACGATCTTTTGAAAAACACCATTTGGCCATTCGACCAACAGGGAGTCTATTTTCCGGTCTTTACCGATTCCAAAGAAAAGCAGCGGCTCAACCGAAGATTGAAAGCCACGGACCGGCATGAGTGTTCTGGTCATTCGGTGGCCTCCGGAATAAAGCGTAGCTTCGGCACCGATGGCAAACGTGTTTTTACCGTTGCCAAGCAATCTCAGTTTCAAAAAGTCGTTACCCGCCAGCTCGGCGTTGTTCCGGTAGATTCCGGGCTCTTCATCGAGGTTATTTGTCACCAGGTCCAGATCTCCATCGTTGTCGAAATCACCGTATGCCGCCCCGTTTGACAACACTTGTTCAGAAAATCCCCATGTGGACGACTGATTTGAAAAGGACAAGCTGTCCTCATTTTTAAAAATATAGTTATGTGTTTTGGTGGAAGGCATCTTGTTTAGAAAAGCCAGTACATCCTCAATCGGCTTTCCGTCTCCGATTTTGGCTGCCTGGTCGGCCTTATATTTCAAGAAGTCATTATTCGTGAAGTCCCTCTTGTAGCCATTGGTTACGAATAGATCCTGCAATCCATCATTATCGTAGTCGGCAAACAAAGCCGACCAGCTCCAGTCGGTGTTTGATACTCCGGCCAATTGCCCCACTTCACTGAACAACCCGCATCCGGTGTTGACGTGCAGCATATTGCGCATGTATTGATGGTGACGGCCATTGGCCACCATGGCCTCATGTACATCAGGACGATCGGGCCAAAAAAGCTCTTTCTGCCTCTTATTCGTCTCGGGGAGCATGTCCAGTGAGATGATATCGTTTAAACCATCGTTGTTGATGTCGGCAATATCCACTCCCATCGAAAACTGAGACATGTGAGAAAGCAGGCTGTCGGTAGCATCCTCGAAGTACTCGCCTTTCTTATTGAGGAGAAGCTTGTCCTTCCCTGTATAGTCGTTCGAAGCGTAGACGTCGAGCCAGTCATCCTGGTTAAGGTCTGAAACGCCGATGCCAAGTCCGTAATTCCCGGGAGGACCAAATACGCCCACCGGATCACTCATGTCGGTGAACTTGTCATTTTCATTTTTAAGAAATCGGTTCCCAACATACGGAACGCGGATGCTGTCATTGTTTGCGCCTATGTCGTAGGAGTTGGAAATTCCAAGCAACGAATGGTTGAGCAAGAACACGTCGAGATCGCCATCCCTGTCAAAATCGAAAAACGACGCTTGCGTGGAATATGATCCGTCGTTCAATCCATATTCATGTCCCTTCTCGGAAAAGGTCAGATCTTTGTTATTGATGTACAATACATTTTCCCGAAGCATCGGATGATCTGCGGCGGACTTGCAAACATAGATATCGAGCCAGCCGTCATGGTTGATGTCCACCATCGTCACTCCGGTTTTCCATCCATCGGAGCAAGTTACTTTCGCGGAGGCTGTAATGTCTTCAAATTCAAAATTTCCCTTATTAAGATAAAGCTTATTGCTTCCCTGGTTGGATGTAAAATAGATGTCTGGAAGCCCGTCGTTGTTGATATCGCCCACGGAAACACCTCCCCCATTGTAAAAATATTCGTACATGAAAATATTAGATGTGGCACTTTCATGATTTTCATTCTTGAAATCGATGCCTGTCTTTTCAGCTGAAATTTTCTCGAATAACGGACGCGGTGGTGGCTCTGTACACGATAAAAATGCCATCGTGCTGACAAATACCACCCCAAGCCAAATACACGGATAAAAAAGTTGTCGCTGCATCATATCAATCCAAAACCGGAATGCTTCTTACACTCAGGGATATCGTGGGAATCAAAAGAAACATTCCTGGAATTAAAAAACGGAGAGAGAGTTCCGCAGAACTCTCTCCGTTTCGCTGAGCTCAAAAGTCTATTTAATCGTTATTAATCTTTACAAGGCGCACATTGTCAATTCCAGTTGAGAAGCCCTCCTGAGGGCCATCGCTATAGGTTTTGTCATTTACATAGAACAGGTTAAAGTTTCCTTTCCCATCGCCCAGCAAAGCCTCCATCGACGGTGCGGGTTCTCCCGTGCCATCAATGTTGTTGGCCTTTGTCTTAAACATGGTCAACGGTATGGTAACGGTTACCCATTGGTCAGTTTCGAAAACCTTCTGCGGAGTATTACGCCAGGGCGCAAACCTTGCGAGGTACGTCCAGTTGTAACCTTTCACAATCATGAAAGTCCCATGCTTCCATGGTTTTTTCACAAACATCTCGAACTTCAAGGCGTAGTCTTCCAACGATTCGCTCAGCTTTTCCTGCGGCAACCAAACGGTGGAACCCGGCGTGTTGATAGACCGTCCCCATTCCCACCACGACCAATTGTCCGCGGGTATCGTCCCGAAATCCATGAGGGCGAACTCGCCGCGTCCCCCTGGAAACGCGCTTTCATCAGCGGACTCCGCCGTACCCCATTCAAGAGATCCGATATCATCGAAGTTTACCAGCATGCCCGTAACATCGTTGATGGCAGGCGACGTGACCGTTGTGTACTTCGTTTTCAATTGTATCGGTCCTGGTTCCGTTGCATTAACCGGCAAGGTAAATGTAAGGGTCGTACCTTCTTCATCCACTGTAAAACCGGTCACCTCGATATCGCCGGGCAAAATCACCTTCTCCACCAGGAAGATATTTGTGCCATACAGTACCATTTCGTCACCGGGTTTCGTGAATTCATTGAGCACGAAGATCTGCGGAGGGGGCGGCAGCAAGGCAAAATCGAATACCGCCGCGCCTCCTTCGCCAACGACCCTGATCTCGTTGGGCGTATTGGGATCCGTGACTTCGGTTGGCGCCTCTTCCGGGATTGTGACGATAATCGTGTGATCGGTTACGTAGTTAGGGTTGAACGGTGCGGGAAAATCATTGAACAGCACTTGTTTTACTCCCGTGAAGTTCTTGCCTTCTATTACAACAAGGCTCCCCGCACCAATCGCTGATATTGAGGTGTCCGGCTTGCTGACAACACGCACATCGGTAATGACAGGTGGATCGGCTTCGTTGTCGTTACAGGAGATGAGAAAAGCAATGCTTCCCAGGTATATAAGCAGCATTGTCAGCCTGCTTGTTATTTTATTTGTCTTCATATCTGTGTTCATTTTTTAAGGAAACATATGAATATCCATGCCTCATGATTTATGCTCGTCACAGAGCATGGATATTCACGAGTTGATTTTATCGACTACTTGAATACATAAGGAACGGGTTCTTTCTTCAGGTTAGGAGCTCTGGCTAACTCGACCTCCGGGTATGGCAGGAGGACATCGCTCTCCGTCAGCACGTAATTCTCCGAATTGTATGTCGCAGTCCACTGCTTCGGGTCGGAGTCTGGAACGAGTGCAACGGTTGGCGTGCCGCGATCCTGGCCATTGACATAATTCATCATGGCGGTTGCGTCGAAATGATACCAGTTGACCAGCTCGTACCAGAACATATGCTCCATGGCGAACTCAATCCTCTTTTCATTTATAATGTCAAGCCAGGTTATCGATGTCAGCTCCGGCATACCTGCCCTTGTACGTACGCGATTAAAATATTCAAGGGCATCCGGGTCGGACGTCGATCCATTATTGCCCAGAATAGATTCGGCATACATCAGATACACTTCAGCGAGCCGCAGGATATACGTGTTATTACCATTGCTCTGTCTTGCAACCTGACCGTCATTATCGGATGCAAGGCCGGGAATGTACTTTTTGATATTTGCGTTGGTGTTGGTGACCACAAGAGGCAGCTCCGTTTTTCCATCGGCCTGCAATTGATGAATGTAGTCATAGTAATCGCCCGTGAACATAAATGAAGCTTTACGTCTCAGGGAGTCACGCTGATTACTGATGTAGTATTTGACGATTTCGGCCGTAGCACCGTGTCCGCCGCCCCAACCGTCACCGGTGCCGGTTATGTTGGAGCTAAATGCCAATTGAGAAGCAATTGGATTGCCATTTCCATAGCTGCCGTTATGGATCCATTGAAGGGCTGCAAGGCTTTCTTCATTGTTGTCATTTTTGGTAAGGAACAGGTCCTTATAATTCTCCAGCAAGTTCAGCCCGCTATTCTTGCACACATTACCGGCATAGAATTTCGCGCTGTCGAGCGACACCTGGTCGCGCGATCCGCCACCACCCTGATTTGAAGCGAGCGCAAGGAAAGCCTTTGCAAGCATGCCTTCTCCGGCCCATCGTGTAAGTCGCCCCGGACGGATCGGCGTTTCAGGGAGATTTTTAGCCGCATACCTGAAATCGCGAATGATGAATTCATAAACACTTTCAACCGTATTCCTGCTGATGGTAGTGTCCGTGAGAATTTCAAGGTTATTTTCAATGATC
>DASPNN010000284.1:0-4242 GCA_035626495.1 Chryseosolibacter sp. | reverse complement strand
AGACTTTGATCACTTCCGCCCCATGCTGCTTCGCGGTGGCGATTTCCGTCAGCGTCGCGCACCCGGGGATCCACAGCTTGTCATGAAGATGACAAACCGGGGCCATCTCAGGATTGAGGATCGGCGAGATAATGTAGTCCGCGCCAGCGTCGATGAATTTCTTCGTCGTCGGCGCGTCCATGACAGTGCCGATTCCGAGCATGAGGTCGGGGAAGTTCGAGCGCTGGGTGTCAAGGAAGTTGAACACATCAAGGGAGTTGCTGCGGCGGTTTGTGAATTCGAAAGTGCGGATCCCTGCATCATACGCCGTCTTCACAACCTGAAGCGCGTCTTCGGCATTGTCGTGCGTGAATAAGGGAACGATGCCGGTTCGTTTCATCTCCTGAATGATCTGGTCCTTCGTGAATGCCATAGGATTGTTTATCTTAAAAGTTTTCCAACATTTTCACCCTGAACGAGCGCGTTGATTTCGGCAACCGAGCCGATGTTGAAGTCTCCATCGACGGAATGCTTCCATGCACAAGCCGCCGCCGCGAACTCCAGCGCATCCTGGTCCGTCCTTCCGGTCACGAATCCGAATACAAGGCCGGCCATGAATGCATCACCCGCCCCGATGCGGTCGACAATGTGTGTGAGATCAAACTCTTTTGACTTCAGCAACGCCTTGCCATTCCACAACATGCCGCAAATCCGGTTGTGCGAAGAGCTGACCGATGTACGTTCCGTCGACGCAATTTTCCGCACCGCCGGAAACTCTTTCATCATGCGCTGGCATGCCTCTTCGTAATTCCTGCCTGTAATGCCACAACAATTTTCAATATCGGTCTGACCAGCTACCACGAAGTCGGTAAGCGCGATTAGCTCCGGCATGATGTCGCGGGCAGATTTCCCATACTGCCACAGGTTCCGCCTGTAATTGATGTCACCCGATATCTGCACACCAGCCTTTCTAGCCGCTTCCAAAGCTTTCATTAACTCATCTGCAGCTCCCTGTGAGATGGCCGGCGTAATCCCCGTGTAATGGAACCAGTCGGCACCAGCCAGGATGGTGTCCCAGTCGAACTCACCTGGGCGGATGTTAGCAAATGCTGAATCGAACCGATCATAAATAATACGCGACGAGCGCTGCATGCTGCCATTCTCAAGGAAATACAGCCCCAGTCGCTCATCTCCGTAGTGTATGTGTCGCGTATCGACCCCGAATCGCGCCAACGCCTGAGTAGCTGCGCGTCCCAGATCGTGATCGGGAAATCGCGTGACGTGCGCTGCCCGCAGGCCAAAGAGGCTGCACGATACAGCTACATTCGCCTCAGCACCGGCGTAGTTCACAACAAACTGTTGCGCTTGTGTGAAGCGGGTATGGCCAACGGTGGAAAGGCGCAGCATCACTTCTCCAAAAGTGATCACCGTTTTTTCCGTGGGGTCTTCGCTCAGCGGTTGCATCGTGTACCTGTTTAGAGAAATCCTGATAGGCTCATAACAATCGGCTAGAAATATAGGAACTACTTGATGCTTCGACAATCTGGCCGAAGAATTAAGGCAAATAATCCCATTTAGCGGGTCCGCATTTTACCAGGCAACTGAAATTGCGGGGAATCCGCTAAATTCGTGTTGAAGATCGAAAGCCATGAACAGATATGTGAAGATACACCCTGCTGACAATGTCCTGGTTGCATTGACCGACCTGAGGGCGGGAGAAAAAATCAGCTATAACGGGTCGTCCCTTGTTTTACGGGAAGACGTCCAGGCCAAACATAAATTTGTTATCGATAACATTCCGCCACAAGGCGAAATTGTCATGTACGGCGTTCTCGTGGGTAAGGCCGTAAGCGCAATCGATGCCGGACGAACGATCAACACAGGAAACGTGAAGCACAAGGCATCTTCCTTTAGCGTACGTGAAACAACATTTCAGTGGAGTGCACCGGATGTTACCCGCTGGAAGAATAAAACGTTTTTGGGATTTCACAGAGCCGACGGCCAGGTAGGAACTGCAAACTACTGGCTTGTGATTCCGATGGTGTTTTGTGAGAACCGAAACGTCGACATGATCCGAAAAGCATTCGAAGAGGAGCTTGGGTTTTCAAAACCCGACCGCTATAAGAATTTCGTCCATGAAATGGTAAAACTATACCGGACGGGCAACACCGATACGATTCACAATCTTGAATTTCAGCCGGACATTTCTGCCGGCAACGTCACCCCTGTTTTTAGGAACATTGATGGCATCAAGTTCCTCAACCATGAAGGGGGTTGCGGAGGAACACGCAAAGACTCCGATGCGCTCTGCGCGTTGCTCGCCGGATACATTCACAATCCAAATGTCGCGGGAGCCACCATTCTCAGCCTGGGTTGCCAGAACGCGCAAGTCAACATTCTGCAGGAGATGTTGTCGCGACTCGATCCCGCGTCGACGAAGCCACTCGTCATACTCGAACAACAGAAGGAAGGCACCGAACAACAACTGCTGGGCCTGGCGATCCGTAAGACTTTCCTGGCCCTCGTTGAGGCGAACAAGCTCGAACGAAAACCTGCCCCGCTCAGCAAGCTTGTTGTTGGCCTTGAATGCGGCGGCTCCGACGGATTTTCGGGTATCAGTGCGAATCCTGCCATCGGACATACCTCGGACCTCATCGCAGCATTAGGCGGAAGCTCGATCCTTTCGGAATTCCCCGAGCTTTGTGGTGTCGAACAGGAGCTCATCAACCGCTGCGGCGACGAGGCCGTCGCAAAAAAATTCGTTCATCTCATGCGCGCATATTCCAGGGCCGCTGAAGCCGTCGGATCAGGATTCGACATGAATCCATCTCCCGGTAACATTAAGGACGGATTGATCACGGACGCGATGAAATCGGCAGGAGCCGCAAAGAAGGGGGGAACCTCTCCGGTGACGGATGTTCTCGATTACACAGAATATGTGCGGAAGCCCGGCCTGAATCTGCTTTGTACACCGGGGAATGATGTCGAGAGTACGACCGCGATGGCTGGCTCCGGCGCCAATATCATTCTGTTTACAACCGGTCTCGGAACTCCGACAGGGAACCCCATCACACCCGTCGTAAAAATTTCCTCGAATTCGAAACTTGCGCAGCGAATGCCAGACATCATCGATATCGATAGTGGTACAGTGATTGAAGGCACAAAGACGATCGAACAGGTGGGCGAAGAAATCCTGGAATATATTATCGACGTGGCCAGCGGAAAAAAACGTACGAAGGCGATGCTCCTTCAACAGGACGACTTTATCCCGTGGAAACGCGGCGTTTCCCTTTAACCCCACCCCGTTGCAAGGGGTCCCTTCCCCCACCCGACATGCCAGACCCGGACCCCCGAACGAGGCCCTGGACGAGGCGTGCGTTATCAATTGCTGCCACGTCAATGTCGTTGTTGAAATAAATGTAGACCTCACGCAAGCCGCGAATGTCCCGTATTTTGTGTACAACCCGTTCCAGTTCTTCAGGCGTGTAAGGAGATCGATAAAGGTCCGGGACCCCATGAAACCGGTAATACATAACTGGCGCGGTCTTGATAACATGGTCCGGCAGCCCCGGATAGCTGATGCTGCAAAATGTGAGTTTATTCTTCCGCAGCTCCGAATACACTTCGTCGTTCCACCAAGTCGGATGACGAAACTCGAGGACGTTGTTGAACGCGGGGTCGACCGTTGTTAGAACCCGCTCGAGATTTTCTTGCGTGTATTCAAACCGCGGATGCAGCTGGAACAATACGGTGCCAAGTTTGTCTTTCAGACCTTTGCTCATCAGGTCATAGAACGACCTTGTTTCATTCTTTGCTTCTTTGAATCTCTTATAATGTGTAACCAATCGCGGCGCCTTCACGGTAAAAATGAAATTCTCCGGGCTACGGTCGTACCAGCCCCGCAAGGCATCCGGCTTTGGAAGGCGATAAAACGTAACGTTCAATTCAACCGTGTTGAAGTATTCACAGTAGAACTCAAACCATTTTTTCACAGGCAGGCCGCCGGGATAAAATTTCTCCCGCCAGTGCCTGTAATAAAAACCCGAACATCCGATCCGCCAATTTTTCATAACCTAAATCTTTCAGGCAAAAATTATGTCCGCTTCCTGGCAGCATGATCTCTTTATAGAGACCCGATCCCTTGGTCACACACCAATTCCATTCCTACTGAGCATTTGTTAGCGATCAACGTCGCGAATAATATTTTCTCCCATACAGCCGGCGGATTCCCTAACCTGCTATTTTTGGCGTTGCCTAATAACA
>DASPNN010000283.1:0-2890 GCA_035626495.1 Chryseosolibacter sp. | reverse complement strand
CGGCCGTCGGGAACCGGTGAAGGTCCGCTGGCGAATTTGAAGTCATGGATCAATTTCAGTCCGAACGAGCGCCGCGACTCGAACACGATGCCGACGCACGCGGGTGCAGCATGGTATTTCCTTCGGTTTACCGATCCTGACAACGACAAGGAATTTGCCGCACGCGAGGCACTGGACTACTGGGGGCAGGTAGATGTGTACATCGGTGGTGCCGAGCATGCCGTCGCACACTTGCTGTACTCACGCTTGTGGGTGAAGATCCTGCACGATCTCGGATACCTGGGTTTCGACGAGCCTTTCAAAAAACTCATCAACCAGGGAAAGATCACGGGCGACTCGCGTTTCGTCTACCGCGTCCGCGGCACAAACCGGTTTGTTTCCGCCGGTCTAAAAGACAAATATGAAACGGATCCGCTGCATGTTGCTGTCAGTATCGTCAACGGCCTGGAGCTCGACACGGAAGCTTTCAAGAAGTGGAAACCTGATTTTGCTTCCGCGGAATTTATCCTCGAAGACGGAAAATACATTTGCGGATCGGCCATCGAGAAGATGAGCAAATCCTATTTCAATGTGGTCAATCCGGACGACATCGTGGAAAATTACGGTGCCGACACACTGCGCATGTACGAGATGTTCCTCGGTCCGCTTGAGCTTTCAAAGCCCTGGAACACGAATGGCATTGACGGTGTATTCAAATTCCTGAGAAAGTTCTGGAACCTGTTCCATGACGAAAAAGGCAACTGGAATGTCAGCGACGCAGAACCGACGAAAGATGAGTTGAAGGCGTTGCATAAGACCCTGAAAAAAGTCGAGCAGGATATCGAGAATTTTTCGTTCAACACAAGTGTGAGCGAATTCATGATCTGCGTGAACGAGCTTGTTACGCTGCGTACAAACAAACGCGCCATCCTCGAACCATTAACGATCGCCCTCGCGCCTTTTGCGCCACACATTACCGAAGAGCTCTGGGAAAAACTCGGTCACACGCAGACCATCCAGGAAGCCACCTTCCCGCAATACAGCGAAGAGTACCTGAAGCAGACCTCCTTCGAATACCCGATCTCGATCAATGGGAAAGTGAGAACCAAGATGGAATTTGCCCTGGACATGCCCAAGGAAGACATCGAAAAAACCGTGCTCGCCGCCGAAGCCGTAATGAAATGGACGGAAGGCAAGCCTCCGAAAAAAGTCATCGTCGTTCCAGGAAGAATTGTCAACGTGGTCGTCTGACGAGTCGCCTCAACCCGGCTGGCCGACCGGTGTTGGAATCGTGCCACGCAAAAAATCATTTCCGTGGTATAAACCATCATGGCAAGAAACGCACACATTCATTTAAAGGCTGAAACCCGCCGCTAAAAAATCCGATCGCAAGCTAAAACTCAAACGCATACAAAACCCGAACTCCGTGAGGGATAGCAGCGGAAACCGAAGTGGCATGTGTGCGGACCGTTGGAGCGAATAGCCCGACCCGAGGAACGAGGGGCACGGCCGAACAATAAAAAAAAGGACTCCATAGGATCATTAAAAACCGCTGAGGTTGGTGTAAACCTTCCGTCTGCGGTTTCTATTGGGCTGATCATCACCGAGCATCGCGGTATAAAACCCCTGGTAATTCTCCAGATCGGCGGACTCGTGGAAGGTAATATTTGAGAGCCTGAGGTTTTCCGTCACCACGGTGGAGTCAAACACATGGTTGAGGTCGGGTAACACGAAATGTGTGTTTTCTCCGTACGGTCCATAGACCGTCCAACTTAAGGTTCTGTCCGGTGTTGTTTCCGTCAGGGTAGCTTCATAGTAATGAGCCTCACCCGTTGCTGTGAATGCAATCTCTGGAAACATCCTGCCCTGGATGTTCTGCAGGAACGCGGGGAGAGGCGTGTGGTCGAAGTTGATCGTGTCATTCGTATTGAAGTTTTCAAAAAACACCTCTCGGTCCAATGTGTGATGAATTCTGACTAAATATTGATCGAAAAGCCCTTTTGGAGTCATCGCGGGATAGAAGAAATTCATGTTCGTTTGCCCATCCGCGGAGGCGCGAGAAAGAAAATAGTATTTCCGGTAGCCGGTACCGAACAGCGTGACCTGGACGTCGGCCGCCTGATCAAACTGAAAAGGTTTCATCGCCATCTCCGGAAATGAATTGAGTGTGGTTGCGTCCAGAATGGTTTCCGTCCCAACCTGCACGTCACGGAACACGAACCGCGGGACATCGGCAGCGTTCCTCTGGTAGGTGACATATAACTTTGAAAACGTTTCGCACAGGCTGAGGTACCTGATTGTATCGCCATTCGGATTGTTGCTGATACAATTTTCATTCGAATTGATGTACATCATGGCGTAGTCCGCCGCATTCGGGACGCGTACGACGTGAAGTCCGACCGGCGGAAAATACGGATGATCGTTGATCTTCTGAATATACGTTCCGGCCGCCACATCCTTGTAGGTGATCACCGACCAATCCGACCGGCCATTGGCGTAGGTGTGATAGATGTGGGACACATCGACTTTCGTATCGGCGAGTTTGTTGTACTGGTGCGTAGTGGACCTGGATGAAGCCTGCATGAACAACACTTTTCCGTTGGCGTCTGAAAAAATCACCACGTGATTTTGCGATGGGTGTAGCTGGGTGTAGGAAATCAGGTTACCGCCGACCGGCTCGTCATCGCATGCGATGAGCGCGGCGAGGAAAATGGTTACGATCCGATGACGGGGTCCGGGCATGTTACATCAGTCTTCGATGAAATAGATTTTCCATTGCATATCGTCTTCAGGCACATAAGCGTCAAGTTGCGACCGGTAGTATCCCCGGTAGGTTTTTCGCGCCGCGTCGTTGACAAACATCAGTCGCTCACATTTCAGTGCGCTGGTCGCTACCGTGGTCTTAAAAACC
>DASPNN010000282.1:0-4878 GCA_035626495.1 Chryseosolibacter sp. | reverse complement strand
CAGTCCGCATCGACGGCATAACGTACAATGGCGCATGTGTCATCCGCGACCGGCAGATTCTCGGCATCACCCTGAAACAATACCTTGCGAAGGATGGCGTCCACTATGAACCACGTTGGTTTGAAGAGTGGCCCCCGGGCGAAGTGGTTACCATCACCAAAGGGCAGGAAACATTCCAGGCCGGCGATCTCATCTACGAGCACAAGGGAATTCAATTCGGTTTCGAGATCTGCGAGGACGCATGGAGAAAAAACAAACGGCCCGGCTACCGGCTGGCAGAGCGTGGCGTAGACCTGATCATCAACCCGAGCGCGAGTCACTTCGCCATGGGCAAAAGTGAACTTCGTGAAGACGAGGTGATCGTATTTGGCTCCTCCAAATTCGAATGCGCTTATCTTTTCGTCAACCATCTGGGCAACGAAGCCGGACGCATGATCTACGATGGCGACATTGTCATCGGGCAACACGGCAAACTGCTGGCGGTCAATAAAAGATTGTCGTTCAAAAGTTACAACATCCTGGCTTGCAACATCAATTTCGAAGACCCTGGTGCGTCTCAGCACGTGCCCTCCGAAGATAGCAAGGAAAAAAATGAGGAGATGGTTCGGGCGGTGTCCCTCGCCTTGTTTGATTACCTAAGGAAGAGTCGCGCCAAAGGCTATGTACTTTCACTCAGCGGCGGAGCTGACTCAAGCTTATGCGCAATACTCGTCGCCGAAATGGTCAAACGCGCAGCGGCCGAACTCGGGTGGGAAAAATTCTGCCAGACACTATCCCTGGATGCGGGTTCTGTCGGCGAACAATGGAAAAAAGCCGTGAAGCAGCTGCTGACATGCGCTTACCAGGGAACCACAAACTCATCGGCGGCGACATTGAATGCCGCACGAACCCTGGCAGAATCGTTAGGCGCCGAATTCCACGTCTGGAAAATTGACGACGAAGTCGCGTCCTACCGCAGTAAAATCGAGCGGGCGATCAATCGCAAGCTCACCTGGGAACAGGACGACATCACGCTTCAGAACATCCAGGCCAGGGCACGATCACCCATTATCTGGATGCTCGCAAACATCAAGCAAGCCGTATTGCTGACGACGTCCAACCGCAGCGAAGGCAACGTCGGCTATGCCACGATGGACGGAGACACGAGCGGAAGTCTCGCCCCCATTGCCGGATTGAGCAAGGTCTTCATTTTACAATGGCTGAAATGGGCCGAAGTCAGCTTGCAGCATCCGGGACTTAACGCCGTCAATAGTCTTCAGCCAACGGCCGAGCTTCGGCCTGCCGAAAGACATCAGACCGACGAAGCCGACCTGATGCCCTACGCGATCCTCGCTGAGATTGAAATGCATGCGATCCGCGACCGTAAGTCACCGCGCGAAGTATTTGAGCTGATGAAGGGTTCCGGTGACCCGAATCAAATGCGCAGCTATATCAGAAAATTTTACCGCCTTTGGTCCCAGAACCAGTGGAAACGTGAGCGGCTTGCACCGTCGTTTCACCTTGATGATCTTAACGTTGACCCCCGGTCGTGGTGCCGGTTTCCGATCCTATCCTCTGGATTCGCGGAAGAGCTATCAGAGCTCTGATTGACTCCCGTCACCGAACCGGATCTTGAACTAGCCGATCGGCCGCTGGGTAAATACGATCAGCGCGACCAGCCGCCGACCGATGAGGCAAACTGCTGGCAGTCAGCAGGTCAACGGCGCCTTAAGCCTCAAATCTCACGCTGCGTGAAAATCGACGGCGCCACCGCAAATCCTTTTTAGGAAGCCCATTTTTTTAACAATCCCTCTTATATTTGTGGTTATGGCTATGTTGAGTTACTTCATTTGGAACGGAAGTCCGGAGATTTTTTCGGTCGGTACGTTTGCCCTCCGTTGGTATGGGTTATTTTTCGCCCTGGGTTTCCTGGTTAGCCAGCAGATCCTGTATCACATGTACAAGCAAGAGGGCAAGCCTCTCAGGGATGTTGACACATTGACGATTTACATGGTCATCGCCACCATAATCGGCGCCCGGCTGGGGCACGTGATATTTTACCAACCCGAGTTGATCTTTGAAGATCCCCTGACCATATTTCTTCCCTTCGAATTCAGTCCTTTTCGGTTCACCGGCTTGCAGGGATTGGCCAGCCATGGCGGTGCAATCGGGATCCTGTTCGCCCTTTGGCTGTATAGCCGGAAGGGTAAACCGGGCCAAAACTACTTTCAGGTTCTTGATCGGATCGTCATTCTCGTCGCCCTGACCGGCGCACTGATCCGCTTCGGAAATTACTTCAACTCAGAGATCATTGGCAAGCCGACAGACTCTCCCACGGGTGTCGTATTTGTGAATAAATTAACCGAAGCGATGGAGGATCGTGAAATGGATGGCAAAAGGGTCATCGAATCCATCGCCTTTCACCCCAACGACTCATTACCCAGAGCGGCCAACGGACGAGTGCCGCTCTCCATTTACATTTTCTTCAATGCCGGCGTAACCGAAGACGACGCCCGTATGACCGCATTCGGAGCGAAGGGAGTCCTTCAGAACCTGTATTCGTTCTTTGATGAGTCGCCGGACAATTATGACTATCAGATCGTAACACAAAAAAATGGGAACCTCGCCGCGCGGATAAATACTTTCGGAGTGGCACGCCATCCCGCCCAGCTGTATGAATCAATATCATGTCTGTTGCTGTTCATGTTGCTCTACTGGATATGGTCCAGGCACCGGGAAAACCTTCCACCCGGGAGGTTGTTTGGAATCTTCCTGATTGTTTGTTTCGGTCTCAGATTCCTGTATGAGTTCCTGAAGGAAAATCAGGAATCTTTTGAAGACAACATGGTACTGAATATGGGACAGATTCTCAGCATTCCGCTGGTGATCGCCGGCATATTCGTGCTGATCCACTCCTATAGGAAGCAGGTGCAGACAACAACATAAGGCTTCAGAACGTTCTGCTACGACCTGACCCTTTCCCTTGTGATGCTGGCCCTTATCTTCAGTCTGCTAACCGGTTTTCCCCACTCACCTGCGCAAATACAGATGAGCAGCCCGGTTGTTGCCCACGACTCGGCCGAGCAACAATACAACAGAGCAGACACGGTAAGGACCGGCAAGTTCGTACAGATCAATCGCATCTTTATCACAGGAAATCGCGTGACCCGCGACAAGATCATCTTGCGGGAACTTTCTCTGAAGACAGGCGATGTGGTGTTTACCGAAGACCTGCCTGAAATCCTGGAACGGGACCGCAAAAAATTATTGAACACTCGCCTGTTCAATACCGTCGAAATTCGGACTTTGGAACTTGAACCCGCCAGGTTCGACGTGATCGTCGATCTGAACGAGCGATGGTACACCTTTCCCGCGCCGATCTTAGAGCTCGCCGACAGAAATTTTAACGAGTGGTGGCAGAACTACGGACATGATTTCAAACGACTCAATTACGGGCTTCGCTTATACCAATACAATGTTCGCGGAAGAAACGAGACGTTGCGGCTGCATGCGCAGCTCGGTTTTCAACGCAAGCTTGAGCTTATGTATCGGCTGCCATATATCGACAAGAAGCAAAAGCATGGCCTTAGTATTGATATGCTGTACACGGAAACCAAGAATCTTGCTTATAAAACATTTGAGCATAAATACGTATTTCTCAAGTCAGATAACATACTCCGCCTGAACCGCGGGGCCGGCGTATCCTATAGCTATCGCAACTCATTTTACCAGATCCATTCACTTCGGCTCGACTACTACCACGTTCACGTCAGTGACACGGTGAAAGAATTGAACCCCTATTATTTGAAAGGCGAGTCGCAGGACCAGAAATTTTCGTCGATTACCTATGGGTTTAATTCCGATCATCGCGACCTGGTCTCATACCCGTTAAAAGGTCATCAGATTACGGGAACAATTTCCCGGCAGGGGTTAATGCGAAAAGATGATCTGAAAAAGACGGAAGCGCTTTTGGTTTACTCGCAATTTTTCGACCTGAAAAAAAAGTTTTACCTGTCCAACAACCTGGTCGGATACTGGAGCGATCCGAGGGATCTTTCCTACGCTAATTACGGTGTGCTCGGTTTCCGCCGGCAATTCGTTCGAGGTTATGAAATTTACGTCGTCGAAGGTCCCTACTTTGCTTTGAATAAGACGACATTTAAGAAACTGATCTTCTCCCGTAAATATCATTGGATGTCGATGCCGCTTGAGCAGTTCCGTCACATTCCCCTGTCAATTTACCTGAAGACGTATGCAGACTTTGGGTACGTCAAGAATTACCCGGACTACGAATCGCAACAAATTAACACCGCGTTTTCAAACAAACTACTCTCTGGCGCCGGCTTCGGATTTGATGTAGTTGGATCGTACGACATCGTCTTCCGCTTCGAGTACACATTCAACGCCGAAGGGCAAAACGGTTTTTTCTTTCACATCAAGCGGGAATTTTAAGGATCATCGAGCGATTGGTTCTGCACTTTTTCCTCAGCCAATTTTAAAGCGCGCACATAACAACTAACGCCAGGACGTTTATCACAAATTCAGGATTGCTTCGCTCGCGCCAGTGTGTCAACTTCGATGCAACAAATCCCCCGTGTTAAAATTGTTCACGATCATATTGCTGATTGTTGCTCGCGACTGTTATGTAAAAGCACAGAGCGCATCACTGTTGATGGGAGCCCGAAGCGCAGGACTGGGCTATACGTCCGCCTGTCTGGCCGATCATTGGTCGATTCTCAATAACGTCGGCGGACTCGCTGAAGTAAAAAAAACTGTTACCGCCGTTTCATATAACAATCATGTCGAAATGAAGTCTTTCGACCGGTCTGCCGCCCTTATCGCCGTACCGTTCGCAACCTCCTGTGCAGGGCTCAGTGTGTTCCGATTCGGAGATGAATT
>DASPNN010000281.1:0-5954 GCA_035626495.1 Chryseosolibacter sp. | reverse complement strand
TACAACAACACCCACCGCGCCGTAGATATGATTCCCAAAGACGTCGTGATCTGTGACTGGCATTACGAGCGTGCGGATAAGACGGCGGTATATTTTGCCATGAAGGGTCTGAAGGTTGTTACCTGCCCCTGGCGAAATCCTTTGCTGGCCGTTGCACAAACCGATGACATGGCGCGGTTCATTGCCGATTCGCCGATGCCAATGAAAGCAAACTTTCTCGGCATGGTCCAGACAGTATGGAGCGATCCCCAGGTTTTTATCGATGGATTTTATGCCAAGCCAGTCAGCGCCGCTGAAGTAAGTAACACACCCTGGGATAGTTTCAGGTCCTTATTCAGGCGGATCGAAGAGCTTCGTGCCCAGCCTGCTGAATAAGCCGGATCGGGTCCCTTGGAGGTTGAAATTCAACGAAAGTCTTCCGAAGTTCGCGTTAGAGAGTACCCCGAAATACATGGGAAATTAACCTACATAACTATGAAATCGATCAAATCCGTACTAACGTTTTTTTTTATCGCTGGAGCGATTCATTTTGTCCATGGCCAGGATTCGAATGAGGAGCTGATCAAGGAATGGGAGCGGGCCAAAGCATACACGAAAGAATACCTCGACGCGATGCCGGAATCCGGCTACGCGCTCAAGCCAACAGCGCAGATGCGTTCCTTTGCCGAGCAGATGCTCCACCTCACGGAAGCAAACTACGGTATTGCTTCGGCGGTCACGGGTGAAAAGGGGCCGTATGGATTTGGTGAACTTGAAAAGATCGCTGACAAATCGAAGGCCAACGTTAGCAAGCTCGTTTTGGAGGGTTATGACTATGTGATCAGCAGCATCAAAAGAGTGGCCTCCGCGCAAATGGCCGAAAAGGTCAAATTGTTCGGTCAGTTCGAGATGACAAAACGGATGGCGTTCATTAAGGCGTTCGAGCACCAGACCCATCACCGCGGCCAGACAACGGTTTATATTCGACTCGCTGGCGCAACGCCGCCACAGGAAAAATTGTTCTGACGTGCGCACTGCTGAAAAAGCACCGGCCCTCCCGGTGCTTTTTTTGCCATCGCAGCCGCTTCCGGCTTATACGCGTTTACCGGCGACCACTTTTTTCTCCCTTCGGTTCGGATTGTAAGATATCCGCTGCTGAACCTTGCCGGTGCGCTTTTGGATGGTCAAAGAGGCGTTTGCCTGCCGCGCCTCCTGACGCGCTTTCTTGACTGCTTCAGGTTTGCTGGCGAAGACTTTTTCGACTTTTACAGCGCCTTCTTTTCTGATCGCCCACTCTTTTTCATTATACGGGATCACATAGCGGTCCTCACCGTGACGCTTCACGTCGGTGGAGCGGGATCGCTTTGACTCAGCTCGTTTTCCATGATTTACCGCCCAGTCTTTGGCGCGGCTGATGGCGGTGGCGATTACAATGCCTTCTTTCATCCTCGCTTCTTCCAGCAGCGCGTTAGCAATTTCAATTGCTTTTTCCCTCACGGCTTTCGGAAGATTTTTCATTGAAACAGGATAATCCTTTTTTGTCCAGGGCATGACGACTGTGATTTATTTTTTTTTGGTAAAGTTCTCAACGAGTTCACCGTAAGCCAGAACACGGTCGTTTTAGAACACATTCAAGCTTCGGTTTCACCCGCATGAAATACGGGCGAAATTTTTGTGCCGTCCGGCCATGCGGCCGTTGATCACCGCGCATTTCGTTATCTTTAGCAGCAATGCTAAATGTCTTCAGTCATGCGACTATTGAAGTTTTTCATCCTGAATTTCCTTTTGCCCCTTACAGTTCATGCCCAGGATTTATATTTTCCGGACCGCGACTGGGTTGCCCGGAATCCGGCGGATTTCAATATTGATAAGTCGCTGCTCGACAGCGCCATCCGCGTGGCAATTCACAGTGAGATCAACATCGATGAAGATCTTCGGATCGCGAATCTAAAAGCCTTCGCCGATGAGCCAGGGTTCCGAATTCTCGGCCCGATGAAACACCGGGGGAAGCCCAGTGGGGTTGTTCTCAGAAAGGGATACATCATTGGCCAGTGGGGCGATGTGCAGCGGGTTGACATGACGTTCAGTGTAACAAAAAGTTTCCTGTCGACGGTGGCGGGCCTGGCGGTTGACCAGAAGTTGATCCGTAGCGTGAACGACAAAGTCAGCGCGTATGTTTGGGATGGGACGTTCGATGGGCACCACAATTCGCAGGTTACCTGGCTGCACCTGCTCAATCAAACTTCCGACTGGTCAGGCTGTTTGTTTGATATCTGCGATTGGGCCGACCGGCCGCCCAGGGACGGAACGCTCGATGACTGGAAGAACCGGAAACTCGTAGAGCCCGGTACGGTGTTCGAGTACAATGATGTGCGGGTGAATTTGCTGGCGTATTCGCTGCTCCAGGTTTTGCGAAAACCGCTTCCTGAAATCTTGAGGGAAAAAATTATGGACCCTATTGGCGCCTCTACAACGTGGCGATGGTACGGATACGATAATTCTTTCGTCAACATGGACGGCGTCATGATCCAGTCCGTGAGCGGTGGTGGTCATTTTGGGGGCGGTCTGTTCATAAATACCATCGACATGGCGCGCTTTGGTCTTCTCTTCCAGCGGGGCGGAAAATGGAAGGACCGGCAACTTATCTCCAGGGAATGGGTGAACGCTGCGCAACGGCCTTCAGAGATCAACAAGGCATATGGCTACATGTGGTGGACCAATAAAGATCTTCGGTTCAAGTCGCTGCCGGAGTCTTCATACTTTGCCCTGGGGTTTGGCGGCAACTACATCATCGTCGATAATGAACACGATCTGGTGATTGTGTGCCGATGGATGAATGGGACGAAGATCGATGAGTTTCTCGACCTATTGATGCGAGCGCTGCCGAAAAAGTGAACCGCCATCGCGGTGGCCGAACCGTTTACCGGTCGACAACTTTGTCACACCTCGTGGAAACCTCCTTTATCCACAACCGGGCCATCAACCCATGCCCGGCGTAGGTGGGATGAATGCCGTCCCAGATCCAGTACCCGGCGGCAGCTTGTTTGCACGCCTGATCGAACATGCGCTGAAAGGGCACGTGGACAGCGGCAAATTCGACGGCGAGATCTTTTACAACCTGTTGGGCATGCGCTATGTCGCGTTTCCATTTATCCGGATTTTTGTGGATCATCCCCACTGGCAGAATAAAGGGTTCGCATAAAACAATGACCGTGCCCGGCATTTCATTGCTCGTTTTAGTGAGCAGCTGGCGATAGGGGGTTGCAAAGTCCGTGACATTTTCGGCGCCGAGGTTTGCCAGCAGGTCATTGATGCCGACAAGTATGCTGAGCACATCCGGTTTGAGACTCACGGCATCCCGGTCCCACCGCGCAAGGAGGTCTGAAACTTTGTCGCCGCTAACGCCTTTGTTGATAAATGACAAATCCCGTCCCGGATATTTTGACGCTAACGTTGAGGCTATTGCAAATGCATAACCATGCCCCAGGATGTGATTCGGATCCTCGCCGCGACCACGGTTGCCGTCGGTGATTGAATCACCCTGAAAAAGGATTGTAAAATGCTCCCTGCTGGCACGCATTCGCGTACTTCCGTAAGCCCCGGCCGCGACCGATCCGCCGACGGTTGTAGCCAGAAATGATCTTCTTGAAATATGTTTCAATGATTTCACAAATGTGGCAAGATAGTGGAATGGCGGGTCAACGATCGTTACTTTTTGTCTCACAATACGGTGTCGAATTGCTACAAAACTGAGCGCATTCCGATTTTTTGCCCGCCGTGCTGCCAAAGTAACGTCCATGCACGGTGCCGAGAATTTTCAACACATGCTTCGAAAAGTGTTACTCGGCGCTCGTCGGGAGTAATCGCATTTGTTTCGAACGTTTTTCTATAGGGTACATGCGGTTAAATAACGATATGATTTGATAAAAGGTAGGGTGCCTAATGTTAAAGTGCATTGCCAAGGGCCTGGCCACGGCATTTACTTTAACAAACGTTTTCGCGGCTGGTACAATCGGTAAGGGATTTTGAAACGCCCGGGAGCTTGGCGTGACGCTAATTTTGATTGGCAGGCTATGGCCGTGCCAGGGCGGAAAAGAATGAGCCGCCACCAACATGAATAAACATCTACACCCAATTTCTAAACTAAACTCTAATTGACATGAAAAATCCAATTTCAAAATTCGTGTTTTCATTGGTGATGTTGTGTCTTACGTTGAGCTGCGGTGACGAAGGAGACTTCGAAAAACCGGTTCCGGTTACCGCAGAAAATCCAAGGAGTGAAAGCCGTCCTGCGACGAACGGCCGAACAGCGAATCTCGGCAACGGCGTGAACCTTCAGCCGTCTTATTTTTGCAGCGGCAACCAGGACTTGGGCTGGACGCTGATGAAGCAACATGCGAAAATCGAGACGGTCAGGATCGAGCTGGATCCCACGGCTCAAGCCGGCATCGACGACTTCGTCCGTTGGATACGGGAAGCAAATGCCAATAGCCTGAGCGTTATAGCCACGCACCACGATGCTGATTTTAATGGAAGCCCCGATCCAAATGCCTTGCTCAGCGCGGCCAACTGGTGGAAAGCAAATTATGCGACATTATCCGCGGCAGGGCCGTTTATGATTAACTTAATGAATGAATGGGGTGATCATAATGTTACGGTCAAACAATACGCGGACGCCTACAATGCGGCAATTGCCATTGTCCGCCAGGTTTATAGCGGACCGATTATTTGCGATATCCCCGGCTGGGGGCAGGAGACGCATACGGCGGCGGATGCGTCACCGCTGATCACGGATCAGAACATCATTTTCTCTGCCCACATCTATCCGAGTGCGTGGAATTCGCGCACTGGAAAGTATGTAGTGTCCTCCGATTTGGACTACCTGGGCAATGCGGGCCGGCCTGTTCTTATCGGCGAGTTCGGTTCGAACATGCGCGGCAGCGCCGACTGGTCGGGACTGGTCGATCACGCGAAGGCAAAAGGATGGACCGTACTCGGATGGGCTTGGAACGGCGACGGCAGCCGTCCCGACAAAATGAACATGACATCGCCGTACTGGGGCGAACGCAACGCATGTGGCACGAAAAACTATACAACCAGCAGCTATTTCAATACCGTCTACAGTAAGTTGTAATTGCGAGCTTAATTCCTGACTTTCCGGACAGCACCCAGCCCTCCGGAAAGTCTTTTTTTGATTGATGAGTTGCAATTATTATTTTGATTTCCGGAACGTTTGCGGCATGGCCTATCATTAAGGATTCGACGCACATCGTCCATGACAGCCAGCACCTTTATGACGGTAACAGATGCATCTTCTTCCCACCCTCGATTTCAATATCTCGAAATCCTAAACACTCCCTCTGACCAACTGCTGGAAGTTCTCAACCACAACATCATTGGCACACCTGGCCACGGAATGTTGTACCAGCATTTGGGCGTCAACGACAAGATATACCGGATCGAAAATCCTCTTTACGTGAATTTGAAACACGCCGGGACGATTGTCGGGACTTGTTGTTTTTGCAAACGGACAACACACAATAGCAGTCTTGGCGATCTTTCGTCTTATTATGTGCGGTATTTTTCATTCCGGCATCAATACCGGAGAAAGGCGCCGCGCAAGGCAACGACCACAAGGAGAAGTTTGCTCCGCGAGGAAATTCGGTCCGTGATCGACGGACCGGCGCTGGGATCCCCTCCCGGCGAAAAATTCTTTCACTATGCTTGTGTCGACCCGCGCAATGTCAGGTCGGTCGCGTTGTGTCAGGAGTTCGGTTTTCAAACAGTGCGGGATTATGCGACTCTGGTGTTCAGCCGAATGAACCCGAAGCCCGGCGACTGCGTGGTTGAGCGCGTGGAGCAGGGTGAGGAAGACATCGTCAGATCTCGGTTGACGTACTATTATCGAGATTACAACATGGTGTCAACCGAGAACCTGTTTAATGGGCGCGATTATTGGGTTGTCAAAAATAAAG
>DASPNN010000280.1:0-2562 GCA_035626495.1 Chryseosolibacter sp. | reverse complement strand
ATTGTTCAGGATCAGCCTGTAACCCGGTGAGTTGGGATGTTGGTTAAGGTCGGTGGGCTCCTCGTTGACCTGGTGTTGATAGTCTTCAGGATCGTGTCCACCATAGAAGGTCCAGAAACCTTTCCCCAGCACGCCATGAATGTATTTGGCTTCTTTGATGTCCTTGTTCTCACCCATTACAACAACGTCCGGCTTGATCAGATTTTTTTTGAAACCTGTTGTCTGGCCAAAAAAGCCCTGAACCACGCGGGTGTGGTTTTGCGTGAGCATGGTGGGAATGGGGTCCCATTTTGCGGAAAACTCGAAAATCGAAAAGTAGTCGTTGTCCTGACGCACGCCGCGATCATTCGGCTGGTTGTCGATATCAGAAAACTCGTACTGGTATGGATCACGGACAATTCGGAAGTCGGTAAATGCAAGCGTATTGTTGAAATTCAATTTTTCCTGGGCTGCAGGGTCGGCTGGGTCGCCGTCATACATGCGTTCGCAAATATCGATGCCTTCTGCTGCGAGGGCGATATCGTATGTATCGGTCGCTGAGCACATTGCAAAAAGGAATCCTCCCCCTGTGACGAACTCCTTAATTTTTTTAGACACAGCAAGCTTGAGCTGTGAAACCTTGTGAAAACCGTGCTTTCGCGCCAGGTCTTCAGATTCCTTTACCTGCTCCACATACCACGGCATGTTGCTGTACTGGCCGTAAAATTTCCCGTATTGCCCGGTAAAATCTTCGTGGTGCAGGTGCAGCCAGTCGTACTTCGGCAATACGCCATTCATGACTTCATCGTCGAAGATGATATCGTAGGGGATTTCGGCATAGGTTAACACCAGCGTGACGGCGTCGTCCCAGGGTTGTTTCGTCTTGGGGGAGTAAACGGCAATCCGCGGATATTTTTCGAGCTTCATCACATCATAATTCAATGCGGGACTGGCGATTTCGGAAAGGATCTGGTTTGCCTGCGCATCGGAAATCACTTCGAAGCTCACACCCCGAATGACAAGCTCGTTCTGAATCGCCGGATGGAATTTGCACATAAAGCTTCCGCCGCGGTAGTTTAGGAGCCATTCGACTTCCATTTCGCTTCTCAGAATCCAATAGGCGATCCCATATGCTTTTAAATGGTTGGTTTGCTTTTCGTCCATCGGAATAAAGATCGAATTGGCCTTTGCCACGCTGCAACAGACTAAAAGGGCGATCACCAGAATGCGGCACCTCATTGTAAGAAATCCCAGTTTTGTTATCATAAATTTACCCATCCGAAACAGAATTACAGTAAATATTTTGCCAAATACCCCAAACGGGTACTTTTTTTGGAAAAAATCCCTGGTTGATTGTAACATTAGGTGGCGAATTATCAACGTATAGAGGCTGCAATATTGTTTCAAAACCGTAGCATAAGATGAACCTGCTTGAAAATATAAAGGAAGGCCTGCGTTCTGTACGGGCCAATCTTTTGCGTTCCGTGATCACGGCCATGATCGTCACGATCGGAATTACCGCTTTGATCAGCGTTTTGACCGCCATCGACGCCGCGCAAAAGTCGTTCAGCGACGGCTTATCAGCGCTCGGTTCCAACAGTTTTGACATCCGTTCGAAGCAATATTGGGGAAGATCCACACAGGGTGTTAGCCAAAAAGTTTTTCCACCGTTAAAAATGGCGGAGGTCCAGAAGTTTGTTGCCGATTACCGTGTTTCATCGGTGGTGAGCGTTTCTGCCGGTTTGACAGGCATTGCTGAAGTGAAGCATGGCTCTGAGAAAACCAATCCGAACGTCTATGTGCTCGGAATGAATGAAAACTACTTTGCTATCAAGAATCTCAACATCGCCAAAGGGAGGTCGTTCTCCAACTATGAAATTGATAACGGCCGGCAGGTTGCCGTAATCGGGCATTCGATCTACAAGACATTGTTCAAAAACAACGCAGAAGCTATTAATAAGAAAATCTCGTTTTCAGGCACCCAGTTCCAGGTTGTGGGTGTGCTTGAAGAAAAAGGCCAATCTTTCGACGAGAATTTTGACAACATGGTTTTTATTCCGCTCAAGCTTGCCAACCAGCTGTCCCGTGGCCAGGGACTGTATTACGAAATTACTGTGGGTATTGCCGACCCGACGCAGCTGGAATATGCGATGGGCGAAGCGACCGGTGTGATGCGTTCGATTCGCAGGGATCCCATCGGCAAGGAAAATTCGTTTGACCTGGAGAGCAGTGAAGCACTGAAAGAAAAGACCGCTGAGATCTTTGGATATTTTCAGGCGGGTGGCTTTGGCATTGGCTCGATCACGCTGTTGGGTGCCTGTATTGCATTGATGAATATCATGCTTGTCTCTGTGACGGAGCGAACGCGGGAGATCGGGGTGCGCAAAGCGCTTGGCGCAACACCAATGAAGATCCGGGTTCAGTTCATTGTCGAAGCGATCGTCGTCTGCCTGCTGGGCGGAGTGTCCGGAATCATATTCGGGATACTTTTCGGCAATCTTTTCGGCAGTTTCCTGGGCAGCAAATCGTTTTTTATACCGTGGATGTGGATGACGGTGGGTTTTGTGGTCTGTATTTTCGTCG
>DASPNN010000279.1:0-7951 GCA_035626495.1 Chryseosolibacter sp. | reverse complement strand
ACGCGCCACGCAGCAATGGGACTGAAGGTGATCAAGGCGGGCGTGTTGAACACGATCCAGGATCGGGGGCGCACAGGTTTTTCAAAATGGGGAATCAATCCCGGCGGCTTGATGGATGCCTACGCCGGACGTGTAGCCAATACGTTAGTAGGCAATCCTATGGAGACAGGAGTGGTGGAGCTGCATTTTCCGGCAGGGGAGCTTCTGGCGACGCGTCCGCTCGTGATGGCGCTCGGCGGGGCGGATTTCGGCGCAGTGATAAACGACATCGCCATCCCGGTATGGCGGACCGTGCTCATCCCATCGGGTGCCGTGCTCCGGTTTACCAGGAAGATCCGGGGAGAACGGTGTTACCTTGCGGTTCAAGGCGGTTTTGCAGCGGACGTCTGGTTAAATAGCTGCAGCACGAATCTAAAATTGGGGGCGGGCGGAATTGGCGGCCGCCCTTTGCGGAAAGATGATGTGCTCGAAATTTCGCCAACGGCGTTGCCTTTGAAAAACCCATCCCGGCCGGTGATCTTCCGGTGGTCGGTGAATTCCAATAGCGTGTATGAAAACCCGAATGAGATCCGCGTCGTCCAGGGACCGGAGTGGGACTGGATCGACCCCGAAGCACAGTTGAATTTCATTCGCAACTCGTTCGTGATCGATCGCTCTTCCGATCGCATGGGTTATTACCTGGCGCATACGCCGCTGACCCCGACGACGACCCAACAACTTGTTTCTTCAGCCGTGACCATGGGAACGATCCAGCTCATGCCATCGGGACGGATGCTCGTGCTGATGGCCGATCATCAGACAACGGGCGGCTATCCGCGCATCGCGCATGTCATCACCACCGATCTTCCGAAGCTGGCCCAACTCGGCGCGGGCGAGGCGATCCGACTTAAAAAAATCCCGGTTGATGAGGCGGAAAAAATAGTAATTTCACTGGGCAGGCACTTGAGGATCATTCAGCAATCATGCCTGCAAAACCTTCGTAACGATCATGCACTCCGTTGATTTGAATTGCGACATGGGAGAAAGCTTCGGCCCTTTTGTTATCGGTCAGGACGCGGCGCTGATGGACTATGTCTCTTCTGCAAATATTGCGTGCGGATTTCATGCCGGCGACCCATCCGTCATGAATGCCACGGTTCAACTTGCCGTAAAAAAGAATGTCGCCATCGGCGCTCACCCGGGCTATCACGATCTGCAAGGTTTTGGCAGACGCGAATTGAGGCTGTCTGCACGTGAGGTGTACGAGATCATTGTTTACCAGGTCGGGGCTTTAATGGCATTTGCGTCTTCCGCCGGCGCTAAGCTAAACCACGTGAAACCGCATGGCGCATTGTACAATTCGGCGGCGAAGGACAGCACGATAGCGGATGCCATCGCTGCTGCCATTGCCGGTGTCGACCGCACCCTGCTCCTTGTCGGTCTTTCTGGAAGCGAAATGATCGCGGCCGGACGACGCGCCGGACTGCGAACTGCCAGTGAAGTCTTTGCCGACCGGACGTATCAGAACGATGGGTCGTTGACCAGCCGCTTAGAGAGCAACGCAATGATCGAAAATCCGCAGACAGCCGCAAACCAGGTGTTACAAATGGTCAGCAGAAAAACCGTCACCACCACGCAGGGTAAAGAAATTCCGGTCATAGCCGACACCGTGTGCATTCACGGCGATGGAAAACATGCCCTGGATTTCGCCCAAGCAATTGTAGCCGTTCTGAATAAGAATAATGTCACAATTAAAAAACCCTAGCAGTCTCGCTTCGACCCTGACCGGCGCCGTTTTCCTCATGGCAACATCGGCGATAGGTCCGGGCTTTATCACGCAAACCACGGTTTTCACCGACAGGCTGAGAACGAGCTTCGGTTTCATCATTCTTTGCTCCATTGTCATTGACGTTGTAGTCCAAATGAATGTGTGGCGGGTCATTTCGGTTTCGGGCATGAGAACACAGGATCTTGCCAACCGGACAGTGCAGGGTTCCGGATATGTGCTGACCTTTCTGGTAGTGCTGGGAGGGCTTGCATTCAACATCGGCAATGTAGCCGGCTGCGGCCTTGGTCTGCAGGCGATGGCAGATGTAGACGTGGCCACCGGGTCTATTCTCAGCATGACCATTGCACTCGTGATTTTTCTGAATCGCGAAGTGGGCAACGCTCTGGACCTTTTTGCCAAACTGCTGGGCCTGGTCATGATTGCGTTAACCGCATACATCGTGTTCAGCTCGAATCCGCCGCTGAGGGAGACCGTACATCACAGTTTTTTTCCTGAAACAATTGATACGACGGCAATCATTATTCTGGTCGGCGGCACGGTTGGCGGTTACATCAGTTTCTCGGGCGTGCATCGGTTACTGGATGCGGGGATCAGTGGCGTGGCGCATAGCCAGACCGTTTCCAGGTCCGCCGTCAGGGCCATTCTCGTTGCGTCGTTGATGCGGATCCTGCTGTTTCTCGCCGCGCTCGGTGTTGTGTCGGCAGGTGCGTCGCTTGATCCGGATAACCCGGCGGCGTCGGTTTTCGGAGCAGCAGCAGGCAGTTTCGGATACCGGATCTTCGGTGTGGTTTTGTGGGCTGCGGCTATTACTTCCGTAGTCGGATGCGCTTACACATCTGTGTCCTTCCTGAAGACATTGCACCCGTTGCTGGAGGCAGGTCATCAATGGGTGACAGTCGCCTTTATCATTATTTCGGGAATGATATTCCTGATTGTGGGGCGTCCTGTGACCGTGCTGGTGATCGTGGGCGCGCTCAATGCTTTTGTTTTACCATTGGCAATGCTCATTATCCTGGTGGCGTCCCGTAAGCGTGCGCTCATGGACTCTTACAGACATCCCTTGTGGTTGCAGATCGCCGGCTGGATCGTGGCAGCGGTGCTGCTGATAATGGGAGTCAAAACCGCCGTTATCGACATGGCGGGCCTTTGGTCCGGTACCCGGTGAGACCTGTCATGACGAACCTGTTTCGCTGTGCGGTGCATCGACCGGCTTGGACTGCGGTGACCCATGCTCGCGAAGAAATATCGACAGAACGACAATCGAAAGTATTGAGACGAACTCGCTCTCCCAGTTTTGAAATGACTCAAACCAAAGTCGTGAATTGCCCAGGTACTCCATGGCCGTTTCGGTGGGCTTTCCTTTCAGTGCCTGCTCCTCGTTGTAGTCCTTCAGACTGCCGTACCAGTGGGCGAGAAAGGAAATCGAGAACAGGATCAGAAATGCCAGCAGCAGTGAATGACGGTAAATTTTCAACACGACTCCTCCGACGCGCACGGGTCTCGGTGCTCCTTTACGTCGCGGATTGGGCTCGCGGTCAACCTCTTCGTCCTGGTCCGGGTCTTTTGACTCGGATGAGCCCTTTTGAAAAAGGAATACGCTGAGAAGCAGGAATAAAGCCATCTGCAGAAACTCGCTTTCCCAGTTTTCAAAGGTGGCCTGCAGGAAATGGCCGGAGGTTAGATAGGCATTCATTTCAATGGGCGCAGCGCCCTCTTCAATCATCTCCTCGTTGTGCTGCTTCAGACCAGTAATCGCCTGGCCAACCATGGTCAGAAGAAAGAGGAAGAAGAATGCGATTGATAAACCATTGTTTTTCAGGAATTTCTTCATTTTGCCTTTTTTTCGCTTACGCGTGTAGCGGGACTGAAAAAAAGTCATACCATTTGGAATTATCGCGGCGGCTTCTTGTTTCTTAGTGAGCAAAGGCGTACTTTTGTATCCCCTTTCCGGAGCTCATGGGAGTCCGGGATTAAAAGAAGAGAAAACGTTCTTAAAGACATATCGCGGGGTGGAGCAGTTGGTAGCTCGTTGGGCTCATAACCCAAAGGTCACAAGTTCGAGTCTTGTCCCCGCTACTAAAGAGAAAGCGACTTCGGTCGCTTTTTTTGTTTTGACCCAATAACTTGCTCCTTTCAGAACAGCATGGAACGCAACGAAAATTTCAAAGCCGGCTTCGTAAGCATCGTCGGCAAGCCCAACGTGGGCAAATCCTCGCTGATGAACAAGCTGATGGGTGAGAATCTTTCCATTATCACGGCCAAAGCGCAGACGACCCGTCACCGCATTATGGGCATCCTGAATGGGGCCGATTACCAGATCGTATACTCCGACACACCCGGAATCCTCGAGCCAAAATACTCACTTCACGAGGCCATGATGAGTTACGTGAAGGTCTCCCTCGAAGACGCCGATCTTATTCTGCTAGTCGTGGAGCTCGACGACAAATTCGAACCGGCTTTGTTCGATAAATTCAAAAGGATCAAGACGCCGATCCTGCTGCTGTTGAACAAGATCGACCGGGCAAAAGGATCACAGGTGACAGACAAAGTCTCCTATTGGAAGAGCGAGCTACCGGACGTGTTGGACATTTTGCCGGTATCTGCGAAAACGGGCGAGAACGTTTCGCGTATTCTTGATATTGTTGTTGAGCGATTACCGGTGCATCCGCCATTTTTTCCACAAGACGAGTTCACCGACCGGTCTGAGCGTTTTTTTGCTTCTGAGATCATTCGCGAAAAAATATTCCTCAACTATGAGCAGGAAATTCCTTACAGCTGCGAAGTGGTTATCAACTCGTTCAAAGATCAGCCGGACATCATTCGCATCAGTGCCGAAATCTACGTCGAACGTGACACGCAGAAAGGAATTGTTATCGGTAAGGCTGGAAGCTCACTGAAAAAAGTTGGATCGGAGGCACGGAAGGACATGGAGACATTTTTCGGTAAGCAAGTTTTTCTGGAAACCCATGTGAAAGTAGCTGACAACTGGCGGAAGGAGCGCCATAAGCTGCGACAGTTTGGTTATCTCGAATAATGATTCTTATTTCGTACCTGCAATTTTACCCATGGCAAACATCGTAGCGATCGTTGGAAGACCGAATGTCGGCAAGTCAACCTTTTTCAACAGGTTGATTGAAAAACGCCAGGCGATTATGGACGATATGCCTGGTGTTACCCGCGACCGGCATTATGGGTATTCTGAATGGTGCGGCAAATTCTTTACCGTCATCGATACCGGCGGGTACGTAAAAGGTTCGGAAGACAAATTTGAATCGCAGATCCGAAAGCAAATCGCGATGGCAATCGAAGAGGCATCTGCGGTGATCTTCATGGTCGATTGCCGCGATGGCCTGACTGGCTTCGATAAAGATTTCGCAAATCTGCTGCGTACGTACAAGAAGCCTGTCTTCGTTGCGGCCAACAAAGCCGACACACCTGATAAGGCCATTCTGGCCAACGAGTTTTACGAGCTTGCCCTTGGCGAAGTATATCCGATCTCCGCTGAAAACGGAGGAGGAACGGGTGAGCTGCTCGACGAGCTGGTAAAAACCTTTCCTTCAGAAGGCGTGGAAGATCCTGACGCGGGCATTCCCAAGATCGCCATTGTCGGCAGGCCAAACGTAGGAAAGTCATCCCTGCTGAACGCGTTGTTGGGCACCGAACGCAGCATTGTTACCGACGAAGCCGGCACGACCCGTGATGCCATTCATTCCTATTACAAGATGTTTGGGAAGAATTTTATCCTCATCGACACAGCCGGAATCAGAAAAAAAGGGAAGGTCAAAGATGACATTGAATTCTACTCGGTGCTGCGTTCACTGCGCGCGGTGGAAGAAAGTGATGTGTTGATCGTCGTTCTGGACGCAGAACGCGGCATGGAAGCGCAGGACGTGAACATTATCGCCCTTGCGCAACGGCAGGGCAAAGGGATGGTCATCATGGTCAACAAATGGGACCTGGTGGAAAAAGATTCCAAAACGGCAGATAAGTACAAAAAGGACATTTTGGAGAAGCTCGCTCCCATCGACTACATCCCCGTCGTGTTTTCTTCAGTTGTGGAGAAACAGAGAATATTCCAGGTGATCGAAAAGGCCGTCCAGGTGTTTGAAAACAAGACGAAAAAAGTGCCGACGTCTCAATTAAATGATGTTTTGCTCAGGGAGATCGAACGGTACCCACCGCCTGCGGTCAAAGGCAAGTTCATCCAGATCAAGTACGTGACGCAGGTGCAGGCCCGGTTTCCATCGTTTGCATTTTTCTGCAATATGCCTCAGTACATTCAGGGTGCATACGAGCGGTTCCTGGAGAACCGGATTCGTGAAAATTTCGACTTTGAGGGGGTGCCTGTCAGGCTGATATTCAGGAAAAAATAATTTTTCCTTGCCTCAACCTTTGTAATTACCCAATACTTGTATATTTGCGATTGAATTTTAAACCTGTAAACTATGAAAAAAGTTATCGCATTGTTAATGGTATGCGGTTTTGCATTGGCGTTCGTTGCTTGTGGCGAAAAGAAAGCTGCTGAAAACACGGAGGCAACTGAAACTGAAACTCCTGCAACTACTGACACCACCACAACTGACACTACGACCACTGACACTACTGGTGCTGCTGGTCAGTAAGAGCAATCAAAAAACGATTGTTTTCCCGGGAAGGCTTTAGGATTGCTAAAGCCTTTTTTATTTTGTGTCTGAAATGAATGAGGAGAAAGTATTTCACACCCTGCAAAAGCATACCCCCTCCGAGGCCCTCGGATATTGCTTTTCACTCTGGAAATACCTGCCCTTTGAGCTGAAGATCACTAAAACCCGGCACTCGAAGGTCGGAGATTTCACCGGAAAGAGAGACGCGAAATATCAGCGCATCACTCTGAACGACGACCTGAACCCCTATCTCTTCCTCTTTACGTATATCCATGAGGTTGCCCACCTTCACGTCTATGTGAAATATGGTAACAAAGTGGACCCACATGGCGATGAGTGGAAGAATGTGTTTAAACAGCTCATGGGGCCGATGATCCTGAATACTGTTTTTCCGGGCGAAATCTTACACCTGGTTCGCCAGCACATGGTTAACCCAAAGGCGAGTTCGTTTGCGGACACTGAGCTGACCAAGGCTTTTCGCTCATTCGACAAGCACGCCGACCAGTACACTTATCTTTCCGACATTCCCGAAGGCAGCATTTTTCAGTTTCAACAACGCTATTTTTTGAAGGGGAAGATCAAACGCACGCGGATTGTTTGTCGCGAGCTCAAATCGAAACGCAATTACCTGATACCCGCCGACGTGCTGGTCAGCAATATCCAATTGAGCATGCTTTAGTCTGGCAACTTCGACGATAACGCGATGGCTACGCGCCAATTCTGCGCTGAATGAGGCTGCTGACAACCTCGAAAAATGTATGCGGCAACATCGTTCGCCACCGGTCGATCTGCAAGGTACCACCCATGTTGATATAGTTGTCGACCTTATATTTCCGGAATTCATCCTGGATGAAGTCCGGGAACGAAACGGCGGCAATCCATCCGTCTTCGATGTCTTCAAACCACTCTTCATAATAGCAGTCATCCGATCCATGAAAGTTCATGATGTTTTCCCCGATGAGGATGAATTTATTGATCCCCTCCTTCATCAGCGGCTCGATGATATTCCGCTTCAGCGACATGATGTCGTTATTGATGGCATCGTTCCATTCGCCGATAAACTCAAGTACGCAAAATCCGACTTCGTAATCGGTATACAGGATCTTCAGATAGAGCGTTTCCGAGCCGATGTTGTCCCAGGCGGGATCGATATAATAACCGTAGATGGTTTCGGAATAGACGTCAAAATTGTATTGCTTTCCAAAAAAAGGCGAGCGCTCGTCCAGGGAGGGATCATAATACTTCAGCCAGTTGTAATATGGTTCGATGTCATGCATTTCGCCGCCGGCCTTCGATGGCCTTTCGGACTGAACCAAATTGGTGAAGCAATCGTTCGGCTTCCTGCTGATCAACGGAAAGCTCTTCCATGATCATGCGTGTGCCCCGGTTGACGAGTTTCTTGTTGGTCAGTTGCATGTCGACCATTTTGTTGCCTTTCACCCGTCCAAGCCGGATCATCGTGGTGGTTGTGATCATGTTCAAGACCAGTTTTTGAGCGGTGCCGGCCTTCATACGCGTGCTGCCGGTGACAAACTCCGGA
>DASPNN010000278.1:0-16292 GCA_035626495.1 Chryseosolibacter sp. | reverse complement strand
AGCGCTCCACCGCCTGGCGAAGAAACCAGACGATTTACAGCGATGAGCTGATGCAGGCCTACCGCTTGTACTCCCTGGCGCTCGCGGGCGATGCCGACATGGGCTCCATGAACCGGTTACGCGAGCACACGGCCTTACCGTTGACAGCGGCCTGGATGCTGGCGGCGGCGTATGCGCAGGCCAGCCAGCCGGAAGCTGCTAAAAAAATTATTTCGAATCTTCCAACCAACGTTAAACCTTACCAGGAGATGGCTTTTTCATACGGCTCCGACCTCCGCGATAAGGCGATTATACTGGAAACACTTGTCCTTCTAAACGACAAGAAACGCGGATTTGAATTGCTGAAGGAAATATCAGAGTCCCTAAGCCGCCCGGATCAGTGGATGAGCACACAAACGGTTGCCTGGTGTTTGAAGTCGGCGGGTTCTTTTGCCGGAGCAGACAAGCGTGGAGAATTGAAGTTCAGCTATAAGTATAATGGCAAAGATACGCAGGCGAAAACAGAGCTCCCCGTAGCCCAGGTCGCCCTCGATGTGGATGGTGTAAAAAATAATTCCCTGAGTGTGGTTAATAATTCATCCGGGATCTTGTTTGTTCAGCTCATCACGGAAGGCACCCCGGCGCGCGGAGCTGAAACGGAGGAATCCAACAATCTCGGCATCCAGGTCTCTTATACCAATGTGGACGGCAAAGCCATCGACCCCGCCAGGCTGTCGCAAGGGACGGAGTTCATTGCGTCCGTTACTGTGGCGCATCCCGGCGTGCGCGGTGATTACCGTAACATGGCCCTGAAACAAATCTTCCCTTCAGGCTGGGAAATCAACAACCTGCGCCTGGATGAGGCAGAAAGCCGGCTGAATGGCGATAAACCTACTTACCAGGATATCCGCGACGACAGAGTGTATACCTACTTCGATCTCCAGGCGGGCCAACGGAAAACATTTAAAGTCCTGTTAACAGCAAGTTATTCTGGGTCATTCTATCTGCCCAGCGTAACGTGCGAGGCAATGTATGACGGAACTGTGTATTCCCGCAGGAAAGGTTTCGTTGTAGAGGTGGTGAAAGAGCCAACGCAATAACAATGTAAGCGCGCACTTTATGAGGGCCAGGGTTGGCAGGTGGTTTTGGAGATACAAGGTTCGCATCACAATTTTTGTGATCGTGGGGACTTTGTACTGGCTGGCGCTTCCGGCAACTCTTTTCGAGGACCCGTATTCGCCGGTCTTGCTTTCAAGAAAAGGCGAGTTGTTGAGCGCATCCATCGCGCAGGATGGACAGTGGCGATTTCCCGTCGCCGACAGCGTGCCCACCAAATTTGCCGAAGCAATCATCGCTTTTGAAGACAAACGCTTTGGCTATCACCCCGGCGTGGATCCGCTCTCGGTGGCTCGGGCCCTGCGTCAAAACCTGTCGTCGGGAAAAATAATCAGCGGGGGAAGCACGATCACCATGCAAGTGATCAGGTTGTCGCGAAAGAACAGACCGCGGACAATTTTTGAAAAGCTTTACGAGATCGTTCTCGCAACCCGGCTCGAACTCCAATACTCGAAGCCCGCCATCCTCCGACTGTACTCAGCGCACGCTCCTTTCGGTGGCAACGTGGTCGGTCTCGAAGCCGCCTGCTGGCGATATTTCGGAACCGACGCGCGCGACCTCTCTTGGGCGCAGGCTGCCATGCTCGCCGTGCTGCCTAACTCGCCATCTCTCATCCACCCTGGCAGGAATCGCGCTGAGTTGAAAATGAAACGCGATCGCCTCCTGGACAAACTTCACGCGCAGGGTAAGATCGACCTCTTTAGCTGCAGCCTTGCAAAGGAGGAGCCAATCCCGGATGCGCCGCACCCGCTCCCCCGGCTCGCCCGTCATCTTCTCGGGCGGGCCGTCAGAGAGCATGATCAACGGAAATTCATTACGACAGTCGACCTGGATATTCAACAACAAGTTGAAAAAATTCTTGAAGAGCATTCGCGGAAACTGGAATCCAATCACATCCATAACGGAGCAGCCCTTGTGCTGGAAGTGAAAACCGGAAATGTACTCGCCTATGCGGGCAATTTCGTTTCCACCAACGCCTACGAGAATGATGTTGACATCATCAATTCGGCACGGAGCACGGGCAGCATTCTGAAGCCTTTTCTGTATGCAGCGATGATGGACGAAGGAAAGATCCTTCCAAAGACGCTTTTGCCCGACATCCCCGTATTGCTGAATGGATTCGCTCCCAGGAACTTTTCACATGCGTATGACGGCGCCGTACCCGCCGACGAGGCATTGATACGATCACTCAATGTTCCCTCTGTCCATCTGCTGCGCGAATACCGGTACGAGAAATTTCACTCACTGCTGAAAGAAATCGGCATCTCTACGCTAAGACATCACCCCGATCATTACGGTTTATCGCTGATCCTGGGAGGCGCCGAAGCCACCCTATGGGATGTTACCGGGGCCTATGCATCGATGTCTCGCACGATGAATACCTATTTTGAGTTTCCCGGAAAGGAACGGTACTACAAAACAGACTTTCATCCGCCCACGTATTTGAAAGAGCCCGGAACCGAGCCAGGTGAAAGGACAGAGTCATCGTTTCTTAGTGCGGCGGCCATCTATTTTACCTTTGAAGCATTAAAAGAAGTTTACCGTCCTGGAGAAGAAACCGGTTGGCAGCATTTCAGTGATTCGAAAAACATCGCATGGAAAACTGGGACCAGCTTTGGATTCCGCGACGGCTGGGCGGTGGGTGTCACGCCTGATTTTGCAGTTGGGGTTTGGATTGGCAATGCGGATGGTGAAGGGCGGCCTGGGCTGACGGGAACCGGGACCGCTGCGCCAGTGATGTTCGACATATTCTCGAAGCTTCCACATAAGAAGGGATGGTTTACGCTTCCCCTGCCCGAGACTCGCGAAGTGCAAGTGTGCAAAATCACAGGCCACCGGAAGTCGCAGTTCTGTGATAACGTCGAAAACGTTCATGTCCCCGCTTCCGGTCTGGTAAGCAGTCAATGTCCCTATCATAAACGCGTCCACCTTTCGCGGGATGGCAAATTCCGGGTACATGACCAATGCTCGCCCGTGGCAGGCATGCAGGACGTCAACTGGTTTGTGCTTCCGCCAGTACAGGAATACTACTACAAACACGTACACGGCGGTTATAAGCCGCTTCCATCATTCCGAAGCGATTGTGAAGACAATTTTCGCGTCGCAACCATGGACTTGTTGTATCCCAAACAGCATGCAAAGGTATTTGTCCCGCGCGAGCTCGGTGGAAACCCTGGGAGATCAGTTTTTGAGCTAGCCCATCGCGATCCGAAAGCAACCGTATACTGGCACCTGGATGGAAAATATATCGGATCAACTACGAAAGTACATCACCTGGCCCTGAATCCGCCCGCCGGCAAGCATAAATTGACGATCGTCGATGGCCATGGCGCTGAGATTCACCGCGATTTTGAGGTTATTTCAGGTTTATAATTACTTGATTCTTACATCATTATAGCATTTGTTTTAATCTGTTACTATATTTGAATATAGTCTAACCCCCAGGTGCTATGGGAACGAAGGGATTTTTTGCACTGGCTGGTATTTTACTGATCTGCGGCGGCGCCTCCCGGGCCCAGCTACCTGATCCGCATAGTAATTATGTGGTTATCGGCGCCTTCTCCTATAAGCAGAATGCAGAACGCTTTGTACGAGGCGCCAGGCGGCGTGCGCTCGACGCAAAGTATCACCTCAATGCCAACCGAAATCTCTATTATGTATATGTCCTTAGTTCGGAAGACAAAGAACGGGCAAGACAGGAAGCGAACCGTTTACGGGCCGAAACTGAGTACTTTGATACATGGGTGTTTAATGCGTCGGCACGACAAATTGAATACAGGAACGATTATGCAGACTCGCCCCTGATCATTCACACCCCGGGTGCCGTCACTGCCGGAAGCATGCCACAGCTACCTCAATTGAGCACCGAGCTCACTGAACAGCCGGCCGAAAAGAATGCCTTAAAAAAAGGTTCACTTCAGAAAACAATACCCGGCTCAAAGTCTTTTGTGTTCCGGGTTGTTCGTGCCTCCGACCAAAGGCCCCTGAGTGGCAAGGTGCATGTCATTGAGCCGCCGAAGAACAAGCCGGTCGGCAGTTATGAGGTCAATCAACCCGTAAATATCAAGCTCACGCAAGGCAAATCCGGCCAGGTGTCCGCGGTTTGCAAGCTGTTCGGCTATCGCGAAGCCATCAAGAGCTTTAACATGGACAACCCCGAACAAGATGGAGTCACCATCGACGAATTCGGTAACTATGTGGTGCCCTTTGAGCTTGTGCGGTTGCAACGCGGTGATATTGCGGTCATGTACAATGTGTTCTTTTACAAAGACGCCGGCATCATCAGACCTGAGTCGCGGTTTGAAGTGAATGAGTTGGTGCGTATGCTTCAGGAAAATCCGCGCTACCGGATCAAAATCCACGGCCACACGAATGGCAACTCAGCGGGCCGGATTATTTCACTGAAAGACAATTCTGACTGCTTCAATCTTTCGAATGGAAAAGAAGGGTTTGGTACGGCGCGTAAGTTATCCTACGAGCGCGCGAATGTCATCAGGCAATACCTCATCGCCAGCGGTATCACCGAAGACCGGATGCAGCTGAAGGCCTGGGGCGGCAAGCTTCCTCTGTATGACCGGCACCACAGCCGCGCCGCGGAAAATGTCCGTGTTGAGGTTGAGATTCTCGCCGACTAGAAATTCCTGGATCAATGGTACTCTGAATCTTTAACAATCGCGCCTTCGAGCTCGCGATTGACGTCATGGATTACATTATCGAGTTCCTCACCGCACGTTTTCAGGTGTTCGAGGACTACCTGTTTTTCTGCTTCGGAAACACGGTCCAGCAGGTTGATCAATCCAAGGATGCTCGCAACGGGCGCACGCAGCTTGTGTGCATTGATGAAAGTAAACTCCGACAACCGTTTGTTCTGAAGTGTGAGCTGCGAGGTGCGCTGAGAAATTCGCGCTTCCAGTGTCCGGTTAAGATCGTGCAGTTCCTCGTTGAGTTTAAGCAGCGCGATTGCCTGCGTCTCAATCGCCTCTTTCTGGAAGAGGATTTTTTTCTGTTGCCTGTACAGAACCCACGCAAGAATTCCTGCAACCAGCAATCCCGCGCTGATCGCAACCAGTGTGATCCGCTGGGTGGCGAGCTGCGAGTCTTTTAACTGGCGTTCGGTGCGCAGCTGCTGGTTCTCCCGTTCATGATTTTCAGTTTCATAAATAGTTTGCAGCCGGGCGATCTGCTCGGCTTTCAGCAAATTATAAACACTGTCCTTGAGGATATTGTGACGTGAAAGGTAATGTAGCGCCCGGCCATAGTTTCCGCGTAAAGAGTCCAGACGCGCAAGGCGAAGATAATTTTTTACCTGCAGATCCGGAACCCGGATCTGGCGGGCAAGCGCCGTAGCCTTTGTGAGGTATTGTTCGGCCTGTGTGAAGTTGCGTTGGTCGCAATAGATTGCGGCAATGTCCTGGTAGGTCTGGATCAGGGACCGAATCTCGCCAAGCTCCTCCCAGATTTTCTCTGCTTTGAAAAAGTATTCCAACGCTGCGGAAAGGTCATTCTCCTTTTGCCTGATCGCGGCCATGCTCCAATAATCGAACGCGATCACGCGCTGGTTGTTCTCGCGCGTCGCAAACTCGAACGATTCGCGAATGTATTGGCGGCCCTTTTCGAGGTCGTTGAGTCGAATATACAATTCTCCGATGTTGTACAGCGTGATCGCCCGCGTGGCGGAATCTTTTCGTTTCAACTCGCTGGACTTCAGCAGATACTCCAGGGCTTTTTGAAATTCATTGAGTTTCTTGTAGACCTCACCGATGTTGTTATATGTCTGTCCCAGACCGACGCTGTCGTGAATCGACTGATACTGGCGTGCGGCAAGTAGATAATGATTTTGCGCAAACTCGTACATGCCTTCGTACCAATACGAATTTCCCATGACTGTCAGGGCGCGGGCGTAGCCACGGGTGTATTTTATTTTTGCCGCAACTTCGAGCACATGGGCGACGACACTCCGGGAGGCCGCCGGGTTGGTTTTCAGGTAGGTGGTGGCAAGCGCGTTGAGCCTGATGACGTAATTGGAATCCTGGGGTACGTTAACGAACTGCGATTGAATGCTGTCGGGAAGCGCTTGCTGGCACAGGCATTCACTGCCCATGGTCAACAATAGCATTGTGCATATCAGGTAAAGGTTCATTCGCTTCATTCGCTGCCGTGCCTTTTCAACTCGTCATAGCCTTCAAAACATCGTGTTGTGTGATGATATGAACTTTTTCCTGCGGGTCGCGCACAAGAACTGCTTTGTTGTCTTTGTTCAATAATGAGGAAAGCACATCGAGGGTGCTGTCGGGTGCAACAAACAACATAGGTTTGTCCATTACGTCACCGACCTGTTTATTCTGAAGCTGTGGGTCCAGGATGATTTTTTCCAGCAATGTCGACGAGCTGATGCAGCTGACAAATTGTGAAGTTTCCACGACGGGAATCTGATCAATGCCCTCCTTGATGAGCACCCGGATTGCTTCGCTGACTTTTGCAGACCGCGTGACCGTAAAGAGGCTGTCTTTACCATTACGCTGCTCAATGATGTCCCGCGCCGTGCTGAACGCGCGTGTCTCCAGAAATCCATGGTCCTTCATCCACTGATCATTGTACACCTTCGCCAGGTAGCGCGTGCCGTGATCGGGAAGGAGGATGACCATCACGTCGTCCTTGGTGAAGTGCTCACGCGCGTATTCAATCGCCCCGTGTACGGCCGATCCGCTGGACCACCCCACGAACAATCCTTCTTCACGCGATAGTTTCCTGGCCATGATCGCGCCATCTTTGTCAGTAACTTTTATGAACTGATCGATTACGTCAAAGTCAACATTTTTCGGAAGAATGTCTTCACCGAATCCCTCCGTCAAATAAGGATAAATTTCGTTCTCATCGAAAATTCCTGTTTCCTTATACTTCTTGAAAACTGAACCGTAGGTGTCGATACCGACGGTCTTAAGCGACGGTTTTTTTTCCTTTAGATACTTAGCTGTCCCGCACATCGATCCTCCTGTACCCACGGTAGCAACATAATGGGTGATTTTGCCTTCGGTTTGTTGCCAGATTTCCGGTCCTGTGGTTTCGTAATGCGCCCTTGTATTGGAAAGGTTGTCGTATTGATTCGGATAGATCGAGTTTGGTATTTCCTTTGAAAGCTTGCGCGCCACCGAGTAATACGATCTCGGGTCTTCCGGCGCCACATTCGTCGGGCAAACGATCACTTCGGCGCCTACCGCCTTGAGGATATTAATCTTTTCCTCCGATTGCTTGTCGGCCATCGTAAAGATGCATTTGTATCCCTTTGCGACGGCAGTCAAGGCCAATCCCATTCCTGTATTTCCGGATGTACCCTCGATAATTGTCCCCCCGGCTTTCAGCAAACCGGCTTTTTCAGCGTCTTCGATCATTTTGAGGGCCATGCGGTCCTTTGTCGAATTGCCGGGGTTGAAGTACTCAACTTTTGCCAAAAAAGTACCCGGAATGCCCTTAAACAACTTATTCAGCCGCACGATCGGCGTGTTTCCGATCGTCTCCACAATATTATTAAAGATCATTTCTTATAAAATTGGATCGCAAAGGTACAAAAAAGCGCCGTAAACGTTTGTGTGATTTCAAACTTCGGTGGTAACATCTGGTATACGACGCCGGTTGATGTTGCGCAATGCGATTGCACAACTGGCGGAAAGCGATTAAAAACAGTTCCTGAAAATTATGCGGTTGCGCCCGCCAGCAGGTATAAAACAGCCATTCTCACGGCGACCCCGTTTTCCACCTGGTCCAGAATAATTGAATGTTGCGAATCGGCCGCGTCCGAAGTGAGCTCGACCCCGCGGTTGATCGGACCCGGATGCATGATGACGATCTGTTTGCGAAGATTGTCAAGCATCTTTTTATTGATTCCGTAGTAGAGCGAATATTCTCGGAGCGAGGGGAAATATTTTATCTGCTGACGCTCGAGTTGAATCCGTAGCACATTGGCAACGTCACACCATTGCAGGGCCTTTGTGACGTCGAGCTCTACCTGTACTCCCAGCTGTCCGATAAATTTTGGTAACAGTGTAGGAGGGCCGCAGACCATCACCTTTGCTCCCAGCTTTTGCAAGGCGAAAATATTCGACAAAGCGACGCGTGAATGTAAAATGTCGCCGATGATGGCAACCTTTTTTCCCGCCACGCTACCGAGCTTGTCCCGTATGGAAAACGCATCAAGCAAGGCCTGTGTGGGGTGCTCGTGGGTTCCGTCGCCCGCGTTGATGATGTTGGCATTGATATGCTTGGCCAGGTAATAGGGGGCTCCCGGGCTCGCATGCCGCATCACGACCATATCGACTTTCATGGCCAGAATGTTGTTCACCGTATCCAGCAGCGTTTCACCCTTCTTGACCGAACTCGTGCTCGCTGAAAAATTCACGACATCCGCGGAAAGTCTTTTTTCCGCCAGCTCGAATGACAGCCGGGTGCGTGTCGAATTTTCAAAAAAAATATTGGCAATGGTAACGTCGCGCAGCGATGGTACTTTTTTGATCGGTCGGTTGATGACTTCCTTGAAGTTGTCGGCAGTTTCGAAAATAAGTTCAATGTCTTCCTTTGTTATGTCTTTTATCCCCAGAAGGTGTTTTTGAGTAAGCTTAGACATTGTTTAATCCTTATTAATCAACCATATTTTATTCTGCTTATGGCCTTGCGCCTGCAGTTCGACAAGGACACGTTGTGAAGCCAGTGTGTTGACTACACGACCGACATAATCGGCTTCGATCGGCAGCTCGCGATTATATTTTCTGTCGATCAGAACAAGCAACTCGACTTTCGCCGGTCGCCCGAATGTGATCAACGCGTCCATGGCCGCCCGGATCGTTCTGCCGGTAAAAAGCACATCGTCTACGAGCACTACTTTTTTTCCTTCGATGATGAAGGGAATTCTGTTCTCACTGGGCTTGGCGGGAATTTCCCTCCGCCTGAAATCGTCACGGTGGAAAGTCGCGTCCAGGTAGCCTAGCGGGATGGACCGTCTGATGTTTTTTTCGAGCTTCTTATGAATCAGATCGGCAAGGTAAATTCCCCGAGGCTGCATGCCGATAATAACGGCGTCGGAAAAATTGTCGTGATTTTCAATTAATTGTTGGCAAAGACGGCTGACGGTGATGTCCAGGAGGTCGGAATCGAGGATGAGTTTTTTTTGCATACTTGCCTTTGCAAATATAGAAAGATTTGCAAATTACCCCGGGGCGTGGGATCTTTTTAAACGGTCTTAGAATGTGGCGGGTTCGGTGGTGTCGGCATGGCGGATCTTATTGATATAAAAAACGCGCCTTTTGTAATTCTTCTTCCGGTTTTCAATCTCCTGCACCCCATAAGCGAACATGTACTGGTCATACCAATATTCGAGCTTGTTGGTGCCATCTTCGTTTTTCTTGACTGTCTCGTCGGCAAAACTTGTCCGGATGGCATCCAGTGTCTTCCCTTCAACGACATCGTTATTCTGGATGATTTTAGTACGCAGCTTGTTATCGAACAGGTATAAGAGCGCGATTTTGTCATCCTGGGTTTCCAGTTTCACGAATTGTTCTAATGTGAAGGTTCGCACGTCATTGATCTCGAAACTGTTGTCCCAGACAAGGTCGCCATTCGGCTTGAAGCCCATCACAATCGCGTGGGTGTAATAATAGCCGTCGAAGATCCTTCCATTCTGGATAATGGCTCCCGGCTGCAAGGACCGCATAAAAAATCCACCATAGTAACTGCGGTCGAGCGGAATGTATTTCGGGTAAAAGGCTTCGCCAAGCAAAACATATTGGTCCTTGAACGGTACAAGCTCGTGAACCAGAAAACGATAATTGAAGCGAATTTTTTTGCCCTTGATTTTCCGTCGTTCGATCCGGCTTTTGACTCGCTTCTCGCGTTTGGCCTTCATGTATTTAAAAAAATTTTCCAGGTCGGCGAAATTGTAGTAACGGATGGCCTGCAAGCCGCTGCCATCAATACTGGCGATAAATACGCCTCTCGAAAACTCAGCGGAACGCGCGCCGTATACACCCGCAACGATCTGGACATCGTTGTCTGTTTTTAAAGAACGTCCGAAGATCAAGTGTTTGTTTGTCTCAGGCTCGAGCGCAAAGTTTCGTAACAGGTTGCCGTCCGGATCGTAGCTTTTGATAAAGATCGTACGCTGTTTACGGAAATTCAGCGCGCTGATCAGTACATCAAAGCTCCCATCCTCATAAGTTTTCACCTGGGTGAGTTCCCCGGATTCATTGAACATGCCGGGCAGCACTTTGGACTTCATGGTTGCGAGCGAAAAATAAAGTACCAGCGGCACGCGGTTGTAGTATCCTCCGATCAGCACGGCCGACTCAGTGACCATGAATTCGCTGGGGGAAAACGGAATGAAGCCGCGGATATCATAACGGATATAATCAGCCGCGTGCTTGTCTACGGCCAGGAGAATAAAATTATTTTTTGTATAGTCTTTATACCGCTGAAGGATATAAAGTTTATCCCCATACGCTTTTTTACTTGTGACGATGTAATTTTTCTGGACTGGTATGAAGCCTTCCCAGATTTTGGTGAATCCGGTGTCTATTCTTGCAACATGGATTTGGGGCTCCCTGGATACGATCAAATGCCTCATCAGATACAGGCCGCTGTGCTCGGCAGGCACGATGTCGAACTGCTTTTCGTGCGCGCCGAGCGGAATTTCAAAACGTTGAGGCTGCAATACCTGGCCCTTCGTGTCGCATATAGGCAGATAAAGCAGGACTGCACCTGACAGCAGCGCACTAACGAACCACCACTTTGTTGATGTAAAATACATCACGAACCCGGTCATCCCTGCGCTGCTGGTTGCGTATCGTTTGATAACCCCAGACATAAAATGTGTTGTCGACCCAATGCTTGATTCCGCCTTCATGCTTTTTTTCGTCGCGGAGCTCGTCCATGGGATCGGTAAGCTTTATTTTCTGAACCTCATCCGAAGGATCCGCATCTTTCGGAATGATTTTGATCCGAAGTTCGGATTCCTTTTTATACATGAAATACACCTCAGAGGGGGTGTAGTAAAAGTCAGCCACCTGTTCGAGTCCAGGTCTTTCAATCTCTTCAAGTTTAATGCTCTGGTCCCACTGTAGCTCGCCGTGAGCGTTGAACGATACCAGCACGGTCGCGTAAGTTTTTATCTCCTCGGTGTTTTTGACGTTGTTCCCGTAAGAGGAAGGCCTGTATCGCATGCCTGGGTAATAAGGTGACCAATACGGATAATAGAAGGCGGGATTCGGGTAATAAGCGGGGTAGGGGTTATTGTAGTACGGGTTGCTGGTCGTCACCGGGTTGTAGATCTCTGCGAGCAAAAAATATCCATCTTTGTTCTCAAGCACCCGATAGGGAAAGACATAACTGGTATACGATGGTTTTCGCCCACTTTTGATATCCGCCCGTGTGTTGTTCTTGATTCGTTGCGCGCGTTTTTCATTGAGAAAATCCAGGAAGTGCTCCATTTCTCCGAAGTGGTAATATTTGATTTTCTGTTCTCCAAACGGATCTACCGGAAGAGAAAAAAATCCCGCAGACTGTTTACCAACACGGTCCCCCCATGTCCCCAGCACCATCAGGTCCTCGCGTTCAAGGGTGCTGCTGATGCTCGCCTGGAGTGACCGGTCGTCGTCAATCGGGACCAGATCCTCCAGCAATAATTTTCCGCTTTCGTCGAAAGTGCGAAAAACGAATTTGCGATCGGACCGCTGTGTTCTGTCGATCAGGACCACGTTAAAGGTCTGGTTTTGATTGACCCGCAGGTCGACGAGTTCAGTGTCTTTTTGGAAAAATCCCGGAACGACTTTCAGCGATTTGTTTCCCAGGTCGAATAGCAAAACGGCAGGGTCGTTAGATACATAGCCGCCGAAAACAATACTGTTCCCAACTTTGCTGAAATGTGTGATCTTGAATTCAACTTCAGGCTTGATTTCAAAGCGACTCATTTCGACACCGTCAACGGTGCTGAACTCCAGCAACTGCAGACTGTTTTTGTTGGTCTCACCGGTTCTGAAAAGCAGGTAAAGCGAGTTTGGCGCCACTTCATACCCTATCATCGGGAAGCGTTCGTCAAGATGGAATTCGATGCGTTTTTTTTCCTGCAAGGCGGTGTCCAGCAGCAACAGCTCCCAGTGTCTCTTGCTACCACTGTATTTGTCACGTTCGCGCACGAGCGCCAGGCCATCCTCTTTCAAAGAAACCACGGAGTAATATTCATCGCCGCCTTTTTGAACCTGTTCAAAACGACGCGTTTGCATCACCTGGGCGGCGAGGTCTGAAACAGAAAACAAGATCATCATCAGGCCCGATAAAGGCCCAAAGTAAATTTTCCTGAATTGTTTTGTCAGTCGCATCTTATTTTCCTTCACTCAACTCCATGACAAGCCCAAATTCGCTTTCAGTAACTGGTTGCACCGACAACCGGGCGGCGCGTACGAGCACCATACCTGATAAACGTTTATCAGATTTGATTTGTGCAAGCGAAACGGGTTTTTTCAGTTTTTTTTCGGGAGCGAGATCCACGGCGATCCACTCATTGTCCTTTGGCTCCGGATAGCCAGCCTTAGTGACCCTTGCCAGTCCAGCCACAGATTTTTCATCGCCTGTATGATAGACGAAGACCAGGTCACCTTTCTCCATCTTTTTCAGGTTGCTGCGTGCCTGAAAATTCCGCACCCCGTCCCAAACGGTTTTTTTGTCTTTGACAAGATCGTCGAACGAATAGGTTTCGGGTTCAGTTTTTACAAGCCAGTAATTCATATTGTCGGTTATTGTATGTCCGAAAATAAGAATACGGATGGTATGCTGCGATATGTCGCGGGAAAAAAACGGACAGGAAATAAGGGTTTGAACTTAGTAAGCCCTTACCAGTTTTCCGTCCATATAATTTACGTACGACCGGTTGACCACCTTCATACCCCCCGGTGTGGGATAGTTGCCGGTAAAGTACCAGTCGCCCTTGTGATTCGGACAGGCCTTGTGGAGGTTGTCGACCGTCTGGAAAACCACTTGCAACTCGGCTTTCATGTCAGGGGGTCGCACGATTTCGCCGATTTTCAACGAGATTTCATCGTCGGTGAAATGGTCGTATAGTTGCTTCACGTAATTGTTCTGACTCTGGTGGCCGCGTGCGCGGGTGCAACGCTCATAGACCTCGCCAAGCATATAATCTTTACCGCGCTCCCGCAGCAACGCGATCATAGCCCGGAAAGCGACGAAGTCCCCCATCCGGCTCATATCGATGCCGTAGCAGTCGGGAAAACGGATCTGGGGCGCCGATGAGACGACGACGATTTTTTTCGGCCCCAGGCGGTCCAGCATCTTTAGAATGCTCTTCTCAAGCGTGGTGCCGCGGACGATCGAGTCATCGATCACGACAATGGTGTCCTTGCCTTTCTTGATCACCTCGTAGGTTGTGTCGTATACGTGGGCCACCATCTCATCGCGATGTTCATCGTCGGTGATGAATGTTCGAAGCTTCACGTCCTTGAGGACAAGCTTTTCGACACGGGGTCGGAATGAAATAATATCCTCAACAGAATCGACGGATGGCTTTGCTTCGACAATGATCTCCTTTTGTTTTTTGATCAGGTAGTCTTCAATGCCGGACATCAATCCATAAAACGCGGTTTCGGCGGTGTTCGGAATGTAGGAGAATACGGTATTTTTCAGATCGAAATTGATCGACCTTAGAACCTGCGGCACGAGCAGCCGACCGAGTTGTTTTCGCTCGCGGTATATATCCGGGTCGTTGCCGCGGGAGAAATAAATTCTCTCGAACGAACACGATTTCTTTTCGCCGGATTTCATCACCGGCTGCTGCGAGTATTCGCCGCTCTTGGTGATCACAAGTGCGTGACCGGGTTTTATCTCTTCGATCTGGCTATAGTCGATATTGAATGCGGTTTTGATTGCCGGTTTTTCAGAGGCCACCACAACCACTTCGTCGTCTGCATAAAAATAGGCCGGGCGTATGCCATTCGGATCGCGGACCACGAACGCAGATCCGGAGCCTGTCAGTCCGGCCATGGTGTAGCCACCATCAAAATCCTTGCACGCCCTTTTAAGCACGCGGTGCAAGTCGACTTCACTCTCAATGATCTCCGAAATTTCGCGGTTGGAAAATTTATCCTTATACCGCTCAAACAAGGTTTGAACTTCTTCGTCGAGGAAGTGGCCGATTTTTTCCATCACCGTTACCGTGTCCACTTTTTCTTTGGGGTGCTGACCGAGGTTGACAAGGATATCGAACAGTTCGTCAACGTTGGTCATATTGAAATTCCCGGCCATCACCAGGTTACGGCTTCTCCAGTTGTTCTGGCGCAAGAACGGATGTACATTCTCGATGCTATTCAGGCCGTGTGTTCCGTAACGGAGGTGACCAAGCCAAAGTTCGCCGGTAAATGCTACGTTTTCTTTCAGCCAATGATCGTCGCGGAACTTGTCCTTGCCATACTTTTGAGCTTTCTTATATTTTTTGCTGATTTTCTTGAAAAGGTGGGCGACTGGCTGGGATTTGATTGAGCGGTACCTGCTGATGTAACGGCGTCCGGGTTCTACGTCGATCTTGATGTTTGCAACCCCAGCGCCGTCTTGTCCGCGGTTGTGCTGTTTCTCCATCAGGATGTACATCTTGTTCATCGCGTACGTGGTGCCGTACTTTTCGATGTAGTACGAAAGTGGCTTTCGCAAGCGGATCAATGCTATGCCGCACTCGTGAAGAATCTGGTCGCTCATTATGAAATCTTATAATTCACCCCTCGCATCACCCTCAGTAACAAAAGTTCTGTGGGTTAGAATGCAAAGTTAACCTTATTAATCCAACCCATCAATAACCCCGGTGCCAGGAAGAGTACAAGTATCAGTAAAACCAGAATGAGACCTAAAAGATTTTCAACAGACACGAAATTTCCCGTTTTCGGGTCACTTTCGGGAACGATGGCTTCGGCTGGTGGTTCAAACGCTTGCGGGCGTTTCAGGAACGCGTAGTAGGGGATCTTAAGATAGTAAAACAGCGAAATTACGGTATTGAGCAGCCCCAGGACCAGAAGCCATACCAGGATGAATTTTCCGGTGATCTGGTAGGATTCCCAAACTGATGAAAAAATAAAAACCTTTCCGGTAAAGCCGGCGGTCGGTGGTAATCCCGTAAGTGCAATCAGTCCGATCACCAGCAATGACAAAGGGAACCAATACAGCCTTCCGGAACCGGCAAAATCATCAATGGTCTTCAATCCCCGCGCCTCAAAAAATGCCAGATAGACAAATACTGAGAAGTTCATCAGAACATAAACGGCTGCATAAAACAGTGTGAATTGCAAACCCTGGGGTAAAAAAGCAGCGATACCAACGGCGAGAAAACCGGATTGGGCAATTGAAGAATATGCCATGAGGCGTTTAGGGTTTTTCTGCGCCAGGGCAGCCACGTTTCCAACGGTGATTGAAATGATCGCAAGCAACGCGATGATCGCCGGCCAGTCTATGTCACCGGAGCCATTCAGCGCAACAACGAAGCGCGCCATCGCGCCGACGCCCGCCAGCTTTGGAACCGTTGACAGAAACGCGATCACGGGGAAGGGCGCCGCCTGGTACACATCCGGCACCCAGGGGTGCATGGGCGCTGCACTCATCTTGAATAAAAAGCCCGCGAGTGCCATGCAGCCACCGATAAGCACAATAGATTCCTTGTCCGCGCGCGCATTTGCAAAGCCGGTGGCGGAGATATCGACGCTGCCACCGACGCCGTAAAGCAGAGAAAATCCGTAAAGCATCACGGCCGACGCAGTTGCGCCGAACAGGAAATACTTGAGGCTTCCTTCACTGGCAAATTTGTCGAAAGAGAATGCGACAAGAATATACGAGCCAATGGAAACCACTTCCATTGACAGGAAAATCATCAGCAGGTGGTTACTCATCAGCAACAGGTGCGCCCCGAGGACCACCGTCACAAGCAAGAACACGAATTCATTCCGGTGCCGGAAAATTTGTGAACGATCGAATGCCATGATGCAGGTCAATATCGCCGAAAAGTCGACCAGAAGTTTTAGAAAATCGGAGAATCCATGGTTGGAAACCATATTGCCGAAAAGACTCCCCCCGCGGCCCGCGAAATTCACCGTCGCAAACGCCGCGCCGAAACAAATCATCCCGACAATCAGCGCGCTATTGTTTTGAGGCTTAAAAAATCCGAC
>DASPNN010000277.1:0-2481 GCA_035626495.1 Chryseosolibacter sp. | reverse complement strand
GAAGAACTTGCGGAAGTACTCGACGTCACCACCGCTGAGGTCGTCGATACCATGAAGATTTCCGGCCGTCACGTTTCTATGGACGCCCCGTTTGTTCAGGGTGAAGAGAACAGCCTGCTGGACGTCTTGGAGAACGACAGCGAGGAGACTCCTGACTCCGGATTGATGAACGACTCTCTTAGAAGGGAAGTGCAGCGCGCGCTGTCCACTTTAACGCAACGCGAAGCCGACGTGATCACTTTATATTTCGGTCTCAATGGCGAGCATTCAATGACGCTCGAGGAAATCGGCGAAAAATTCAACCTTACCCGCGAGCGCGTTCGTCAAATCAAGGAGAAGGCCATCAGGCGTTTAAGACATACGTCGAGAAGCAAGGCTTTAAAGCCGTATCTCGGCTGACAAACGGTTTAAAAATCTTACCGACAGGGTCTCCGCAAGAGACCCTTTCTTTTAACTTGCGAACTTTAACACCCACACAGAGCATGAACGATTCAACCGTAAAAGTTCTCATTATCGGTTCTGGCCCCGCGGGTTATACGGCCGCGATTTATGCCGCCAGGGCGGGGCTAAAACCTGTCCTGTACACAGGGGGGCAGCCGGGAGGACAACTCACCATTACCAACGATGTCGAAAATTTTCCGGGCTACCCCGATGGAATCAATGGTCCCCAAATGATGGTCGACCTGCAGAAGCAGGCTGAGCGCTTTGGTACTGTAATCAAATACGGACTTGTGACAGCGGTCGACTTTTCGGCTTACCCGCTGAAGGTCGTTGTCGACGAGAAGGAGCATCTGACGGCCGAGGCGGTTATCGTAGCAACCGGCGCGTCGGCGAAATATCTTGGGATTCCTTCCGAAGAAAAGTTTGCGAATAAAGGGGTATCCGCCTGCGCTGTCTGCGACGGCTATTTTTATCGTGGCCGCGAAGTGGCTGTTGTGGGCGCGGGCGACTCGGCCGCAGAAGAGTCCACTTATCTTTCCAAGCTTTGCACGAAGGTGCACCTGATCGTCAGGCGCGATGAGATGCGGGCATCGAAGATCATGCAACAACGCGTGCTCAATACGCCGAACATCGAGATTCACTGGAACACTGAAACCGACGAGATCCTCGGTGATGACAACGGCGTGACTGGTGTACGGGTGGTCAATAACAAAACGGGTGAAAAAAAGGTCATTCCCGTTCAGGGATTTTTCCTGGCAATTGGCCACAAGCCCAACACCGATATCTTTAAGGGATATCTTGATATGGACGAAACCGGGTATATTCAGGTTCAACCCGGCTCTACCAAAACCAATATCCCAGGCGTGTTTGCCGTCGGGGACGCCGCGGACAAAGTATACCGCCAGGCCGTTACTGCGGCAGGTACGGGTTGTATGGGAGCGCTGGACGCGGAGAAATTCCTGGTCGCGAAAGAGATGGAGCTTGCTCACTGAGCATCCGTTTAATCAATGGTTTAGTTTGAATCAAACAGCGCGAGGGGCGGAAGCGGCAGGTGGACAGGCGTTGTTTTCAGCATCTGACACAAATGAAACTTGACATACTGGTAGTCGCTGCTCATCCCGATGACGCCGAGCTCGGATGCGGTGCCACGATTGCAAAACACGTTGCGCTTGGCCATCACGTTGGTATTATCGACCTCACCCGCGGTGAGCTCGGTACCCGCGGGACGCCCGAAATCCGCCAACAGGAAGCCAATGAAGCCGCATCGATCCTCGGAATCAAAATCAGGGAAAATCTCGGGCTGCGTGATGGATTCATCCTGAATGATGAAGCCAGCCAGCTGAAAGTCATTAGCGCAGTAAGAAAATTTCAGCCGGAGATCGTTGTCTGCAATGCTGTCTACGATCGTCATACGGATCATGGAAGGGGCGCGTCTCTGGTCTTCGATTCATGTTTCCTTTCAGGCCTGGTTCGCATTCAAACGCTTGGGACCGATGGAAAGCCCCAGCCCGCATGGCGGCCAAAAGCGGTCTATCATTGTATCCAGAGTCAGCTGATGGAACCGGATTTTATCGTCGATGTGTCAGAGCATTGGGACACCAAAATGCGCGCCATCCGCGCGTTCAAGACACAATTTTTCGACCCGTCTAGCTCTGAGCCGGAAACATATATCAGCAAGCCCGGATTTCTCAAGATGATAGAAGGGCGCGGGATCGAATTCGGTCACGCCATCGGTGTCACGTATGGTGAGGGATTTACGGTGAGAAGATATCCCGGCGTGCGGGCGCTCACCGACCTGCTCTAGCGTTCAGTATCCCAGCCACAACTTTCGGAGGTACTTCGCGTCGTAAAATGGAATGAAGAATTTCCAAGCATCCTTTTCCTCAATCGCGCCGAGATTCAGCAATCGGAAAATGTGTAACAAAGGCCTGTACAGTAGACAGTAACCGAGCAGTGCGGTGGTGAACCAATAGGGTCCGTAAAATCCGCCGATCAGAAAAACAAAAAACATCGGGACAATCGCCATGCACCAGAATAATA
>DASPNN010000276.1:0-2563 GCA_035626495.1 Chryseosolibacter sp. | reverse complement strand
TCGGCATAGAACGGCCGCCGGTCTTCTGTCATTCCACGTACAATAACTCTTACGGGCCCCATATCATCGCTCGCGGAGAAGCCAACGGCGAGACGACCTGACGCAGTCGTATGGGCAGAGGGATCCCAATAAATCGTGGATCGCAGGTCCGGCAGACGACCTGGATTGCCTGATGTTATGCCAGCGGAAAATGGCACTGGAGCCGACAGGCCTGTGATCGGAAACACTTTGTCCTCGTCGAGCTGCAAGTGAAGATCGCCTTTTCTTGATTCCACGAAGACAATGCCATTTGCTCCAAGCTTGCCGAGTTGCGCGAGCTTGTTCGGGTGGTTGAGAACCTTAATTGTCAGGAGACTTTCAGGTTTCAACGCCAGAAAAAATGCGGTGTTGCGCGTCATCATACCATCGATGATAAACAACGGGTCTCCCCTGTATACATGTGTCATGTCGTTGAGCCGGTATGATACACGCACACTTTCTTCGGTTCCTCTTTTCCGGTACTTGACATAAGGTACAACTTCGTGCAGCAAATCCTGCACGGTAGGAAAAACGACATAGTCTTTTACGTTGACGGAGTAGTCGACACCCTGGAATTCGTCTTCGAAGACCTTGTTTGGTGAATGTTCGGAAGAACTTGTTTCGGCAGCACGCGCCCTGAAAAACGTGTATGACTCGGTGACCAGATTCCGGTTGGCGGCGTATGCGCCATAAGGTGAGATGGCCGCCGTTTCGCTCGATGTCCACCGCGCCGGCCAGGGGAGCGTGTCGTTCAGCAGCACGACGTCGTACTTATTGTCCAGGTTCTTCGACCCGTTCTGAATTGTGCAGAATATCAGGTCGTCACCCCAGAAAGGGAAAGTGAAAGGGATCTCAAAGTTCCCTTTCTTAACGTATCCTTCGTAGCCGATCGTGTTTTGGCGCAGGTAAGCCAGCACCAGCGTGGAGTCAGGCGCGGGCTCGCCCGTTATTTTATCAACGACGCGGCCCCTTAATTTCTGGATGCTTTGGAACCCATACTTAATCTTAAGAGCCTTGTTATCAAGGATGCTTTGCCAATCCGTGCGCGTCCATTTTTCAATTGCAAGGAATTGATTGATCGACCGCACGTCACTCAGCTTTGAGCGAGATAGCCATTCCCGAAGCAATGGAAGATCGGCCAGGTAGAGGTTTTCATCCGACAAGGCTGCGCGCGGGAACAAGCGAGTTTGTATCGCTGAAACAATGACATCGGCCTTCAGTGGATTGCCGTTTGGCTCGCGGACGGTAATTTCGCCGACGATCCGGTCACGCTGCTTTACGGTCGCAGGAAAATTCAATCTGACATCGACGCCTCCGGGAAAAGTCCAAAAGAAAATTCGTTCGGCGAGAATCTCGCCTTTGCTGTTGAACACGAAAAGGATTGTCGGGGCGCCCGGGTCGGCGGTCGGCGGAATCGCTATTTCATTGTCGCCATCAGTAAGTGTAAGTTCACTCTTATAAACTATTTTTCCTTTTGAATAAACGACTGGGTATACAACAGTTTTTTTCAGTGCTGATGTTTCAGGCATCACGACCTTGAATGTACCGGTCTTTGAGCCACTGCGGAGTGCGAGTCCGTCGCTTTGAACGTCGGGAAGCGGATTGTTTTTTCCAGTTGCCGCGTCCTTTGCGAAGTAGCGTTTTCCCGCGACCGGATTGATCGTAAACGCAGCCATTCCAGTCGAGTCCGTCATAACATTCAGCAATGTTCCGCCATCGCTGTCAATGATCGAATATTGGATATGCGGTGTTGAAACAAGAACGATGCTGTTGTTGATGCCGGCGACCATCTTGCCTCCTTCCGGGGCGATCCGTGTTCCGGTTTCGCGCTGCCCGCTGACGGTGATGGATTTACGTGCCGTGATTACAATGTCCTTGACGAAAAACTGTTCGGTGCCAAAATTGCGCATCCAGTCCGTGAAGACGACGATACGATAGCCCCCGGGTTTGATGTCGTTCCGGAATACAATCTGGTTTGAAGCGCGCCCATCTCTCATGTTGAAATTTATCCGCTGTATCGCCTCACCGTTACCATTGATCACTTCGGCTGTGACGGTATTTATGCCTTTGACAAAATTGTACTCATCGTCAATATACCAGGCAGAAAAGTGCGCGGTGTCGCCCGGTGCGTATTCGGGCTGGCTCATATAAAGGTGAATCCTTACAGATGGGTAAGTTTGTCTGTACCGGTCATACCGGACTTGGAGAATGTTCAGAAAGTCATTTTCGTCCAACGAGCATAGGAGGAATAAGGTGAAAATGGCAGCGAGCGATCGTTTCATAGATGGTGCTTATTCCCAATAGGATGGTTTAACGTTGGTTGAATGGTCAGCGAAGAACAGGCAGCTTTCGTTGAATGGCAACGGAGGATCCTTGAGCAGATCGGAGTTTGGTACGTCGTCCCGCTCGATATATACGGACTTGCTCGTCGTGCCAGTCGCGTAAAAAATTCCTTCGATTCGCCCCCTCTCCCCTGACACCTGCACAAAGTTGGTTGGAATCCGGCCGGTGATCGGCTGAAACAGGCTTGTGGTGGCCGCTTTCT
>DASPNN010000275.1:0-4323 GCA_035626495.1 Chryseosolibacter sp. | reverse complement strand
TTTTTTCGCCGGCGAATTTCAAATCCTGTGGGATGGAAGATACGGACGCCCCCGGATAGATCTTCACGTTTTTGCCGATCCGCGAGCCATCCCAAATGACCGCGTTGGCTCCAATCCACGTTCCGTCGTCGATGACGACGTTTTTCTGAACGGTGGCAAAAGGCTCGATGGTAACGTTGTTACCTATCTGGGCATCGGGATGAACATTTGCTAATGGAAAACGGCTCATGAATCTTTTCTAACAATACTGGCGGTCATTGTACCTTCACTCACCAAGGTGTTCCCGACGAAAGCGCGTCCATACATCTTCGCAATTCCACGCTTGATGGGGGCAACCAGGTTGCACTGGATGACCAGCGTATCTCCTGGCAACACCATTTTTCTGAACTTCATGTTTTCGACACCCAGGAAATAGGTCCAGTAATTTTCCGGGTCGGGGACGGTATTGAGCACCAGGATGCCTCCAATCTGCGCCATTGCCTCGATCTGCAAAACACCGGGAAAGACGGGATTGCCGGGGAAGTGGCCCTGGAAGAAGTATTCGTTCGCCGTGACATTTTTGACACCGGCGACGCTTTCATTATCGAGGTAAATGATCTTGTCGATAAGCAGGAAGGGATAACGGTGCGGAAGTGTAGCCGTGATCTTGTTAATGTCCATCACGGGTGGCAGGCTCGGGTTGTATTTTGGCCGGCCGAGCTTGTCGGCTTCCTGCATGGCCTTCTTAAGCTTTTTCGCGAACGCGACATTGGCCGCGTGACCCGGTCTGGCGGCAAGCACCTGCGCCTTCAGCGGTCTTCCGGCCAGTGCGAGATCACCGACGATATCAAGCAACTTGTGTCGGGCGGGCTCGTTCTTGTAGCGCAGTTCGATGTTGTTGAGAATGCCTTCCTGCTTGACGGCAACTTTGGGCTTGCCCAGCATCTTTGCGATATTCTCGAGCTCGTTTTCCTGGACAATGCGGTCGACGATGACGATGGCATTATTCAAGTCGCCACCGCGGATCAGGTTGTTCTTGTAGAGCATTTCGAGCTCGTGGAGGAAACAAAAAGTCCTGCAGTTCGCGATTTCTTTTTCGAATTGACGGATATCGGTGATCGATGCGTGCTGGCTACCAAGTACAGGTGAATTATAATCGATCATCACCGTCACGCGGTAATCATCCAGCGGCAGGGCCGCGATTTCCACATTGCGGGGTGCCTCCCTGTAGAAGATCGGATCTGAAACTTCGAAAAAGTCGCGCAGCGCATTTTGCTCTTCAGTCCCGGCATCCTTTAATGTTTCGACAAACTGAATGGAGCTGCCGTCCATGATCGGGCATTCGGGGCCATCCAATTGGATCAGCACATTGTCGATCTCCAGGCCAACCAGCGCGGCGAGCGTGTGTTCGATGGTGCTCACGCGCGCTCCGTTTTGCTCAATGGTCGTTCCCCTCGAAACGTCAACAACATTATCACAATCGGCGTCTATCGTGGGAGAACCGGGCAGGTCTATTCGTTGGAATTTGATCCCATGGTTCGGTTTTGCGGGCAAAAACGTCATTTTTGTCTGAACGCCGGTATGAAGCCCCACCCCTGAAAGAGACACCGATCGCTGAATTGTTTGCTGTTTAATATTAAGCATACCTCTGGAAAGTCGGCAAATTTAAACGCAATTATCCAGATTAGCCAGTAAACGCAAAAGCGTATTCCGCAATCGATTGAACAGGAAGGTATTATTCTTTGGAGACCGTCTCGGAAGTGCCCTGAAGCTGGCGGACTTTCGCTTCAAGCTCCTTCAATCGCTGCGACATGTCTGGCAGCTTCTTGAAAATCGCATATGACTGGAACCAGTCTTTCAGGTCAATGGCAGGAGAACCATTATAGCGATGTCCTTCTTTGGTGTTCTTGCCCACGCCCGATTGTGCGCCAACACCTGTTTTATTCGCAATCACAATGTGACCGGCAACCCCCACCTGCCCTCCGAAAATACAATTTTCACCGATCTTGGTCGATCCGGAAATACCGGTTTGTGCAGCAATGACGGTATTGCGGCCAATCTCAACGTTGTGGGCGATCTGAATGAGGTTGTCGAGCTTGACCCCCTGGTGAATGATTGTCGAGTCTCCAAAAAGCGTGGCGCAATCAATTACGGTGTTAGCACCAATGGCTACGTTGTCCTCAATGATCACATTGCCAAGCTGAGGGATGGTTTTGTAGGTGCCGTCCTCCTGAGGCGCAAATCCAAAACCGTCGCTGCCAATGACAGTGCCCGAGTGGATCACACAGTTGTTTCCCACGCGTGTTCCGGAATACAGTTTTACTCCCGCATGGAGTATGGTGTTGTCGCCAACAACGGAATCATCTCCAATGTACACATTGGGATATATCTTCACGTTGCTGCCGATCCTGACGTTATTGCCGACATAGGAAAAAGCGCCACGGTAGATGTTAGCGCCGACAGTCGAGTTTTCGCCGATGAAGGAAGGCTGTTCGACACCGACTTTCTGATAGGTGACAAGTTTGTGATATTCCTCCAGCAACGCGGTAAAGCTGGTGTACGGGTCCTCCACGAGGATCAACGTCGATTCAATTTCTTTCTTTGGCTGAAAGTCTTTTTTGACAATGACTGCGGAGGCCTTTGTGGTATAAATGTATTGTTCGTACTTCGGATTTGACAAAAAGGCAATCTGACCTTGTTTCGCATCTTGGATCTTAGCGAGCATATTGATTCTCGCGTTTCCATCCCCTTTAACCTCGCCACCGAGCAAGGCCGCCACCTGGTTTATGCTAAACTCCATAGTTGAAACATTTCGTTAATCGTCCATGATCCTACGAATCCGAAGTTTGGGTAGGTAAAGTTGCTTAATCCTTCAGTAAGTTCCTAAGACGACCGGCAAAGATAAGCCTAATTTTTTCAAACCGCAGATTGTCCATTTCTTACTTCTTATGGTGTCAGCGGCCGATCAAACTGAAACGTCTTTTGGCCAGCAGAGGTAGTTTTTTTTCACGATCCGATTGAATGCCTTGATATTGGGCAGATCGGAGGCTTGCGCTATATCAAGAAGCTCCCCATCTTTTGTAAGGATATTGATCTTTTCCCCTTCGGCATATGCTTCGTTCGATACGGTCCCGTAAGAAAAAAGGTATTGTGATTCCGAACGCAGCGTTCTGTACTGGCGGGCAACGCCCGCGCGAATGTTCTCAACAAGAAACTTTCGGATCGGATCGGTGCTCAGTACAATGCGAAACAGGCGGCGCTCCAGCATCATGCGCGACAGCAGCGCAAGAATACGGTCGTCATGATCACGCCAGCTCTTGATCGCACCCCAAATATCGTTGTCGTCAAGAGCGGCGAATGCGTCTAACGCTTTCTTATTTTTCTGAAAATCGTCGATTGTGTATTGATGTTTGAGCAATAGCCGTAACGCAGCACTCGCTTGCAATTGCTCGCCCGCCTGCACGAGTGTCTGTGCCCGCCGAATAATATTGACCAGCATCCGTTCCGCGCTGACCGTTGTTTTATGCAGGTACACCTGCCAATACATGAGTCGTCGCGCCGTTAAAAAATTTTCAATACTGTAAATGCCCTTCTCGCTCACCACAAGGTGATCACGGTGTACTTTGAGCATCGAAATGATCCGCTCGACACCAATCGTACCTTCCTGAACGCCGGTAAAGAACGAATCGCGCGTCAGGTAGTCAAGACGATCGATGTCCAGCTGGCTCGACACAAGCTGATGAAAGAACCGGCGCTCATAGCTGTTGCGGAACATTCTCAGAGCCAGGTCGAGCCCTCCATTGAAGTCCTCATTCAGCCGGGTCATCAGCAGGTAGGAAATGCTTTCATGCTTGATGCCGGTCAAAAGGCAATCTTCAAGAGCGTGCGAGAATGGCCCATGGCCGATGTCGTGCAGCAGGATGGCGATCTGCGCCCCTTCATACTCCTGATTTGATATCTCGATATTCTGCTTCCGGAGATTGTCCAGCACCTTGCCCATAAGGTGGAGGGCCCCCAGGGCATGCTGGAAGCGAGAGTGCAGTGCGCCGGGGTACACAAGGTCGGTGAGGCCAAGTTGCTTGATGTGCCTTAAGCGCTGAAAAAACGGATGTGAAATGATCTCAAACACGAGTTCGCTCTCGATGGAAACAAATCCATATACCGGGTCGTTGATGATCTTTTTTTTGTTCAACCTGTTGGCGTGATTTTTTCTGCAATCTAAAGCCGTTCGAATCACCTTGGTTAATTCCAACCGTAAATTAATCGGGATTTACTGCCAAAAGCACGGAATAATTTTCATGGACACGGCCTTTTATCGTGATATTACTAAATTGATCTAAAATT
>DASPNN010000274.1:0-2264 GCA_035626495.1 Chryseosolibacter sp. | reverse complement strand
TTCAGGATACGCTCCACCTTCACCATATCTTGTTTTGCACCAAGTTCTTTTTCCAGTGATGTAACGGCTTTATCGTTGATCCCGCAAGGAATTATATAACCGAAATATCGTAAGTCGGTGTTAACATTAAAAGCAAAACCGTGCATCGTTACCCAACGGCTGGTTTTTACTCCAAGCGCACAGATCTTGCGAGCTGACTTTTCTTTCTCAGGATCGATCCATACGCCTGTTAAGCCATTGATGCGGCCGCCTCGTATTCCGAATTCGTTCAAGGTTTGAATGACCGCTTCTTCCAGCAACCGCATGTATTTATGAATGTCGGTGAAGAAATTCTCCATGTCAATGACAGGATAACCAACAATTTGCCCTGGGCCGTGGTACGTGATGTCTCCGCCGCGATTGGTTTCAAAGTACGATGCCTGAACAGAGTTGAGATTTTCCTTTTTGATCAACAGATTATTTTCGTCACCACTCTTTCCGAGCGTGAACACATGAGGATGTTCGCAAAAGATCAGGTAATTGTCAGTGAGAAGATGGTCTTGAACCGGGAGGTCGCGGTTTTGGGCTTTGACCTTCAGCAATGAATTGAAAAGATCAAGCTGATAATCCCACGCTTTTTGATAGTCAATCAGGTCAAGATCTATAAATGTTGTTTTACGATTCAGCTTTTCATTCATTGTTCAGCTCGGTATTGCCTTTGCCTCGGCGTAATGCCATAGCGGCGACCTTACTTTGTTTTGTCTAACTCACTCTTCAAATAGACAATGGACTCGATCGGATCCGGTTCCACCCCATTTTCCTTTGCCAGATAGTATGAAATCCAGTCGGTCAGGTGGATCAGATAATAGTATTGCTCCAACAAAGATGCCCCCTCGCCGATAACGTCGATAATCGGGTTGGATTTCTTTTCGAAAATATCCCGGCAGATCTCCATGCGTTTTTCAACGCGCTCATGGTCGTGATCCGAATACAGGTATATAACCTGTAGCATTGGCATTAAGTTCTCCGGGAAGCGCCAGCCCACCAATTCATTGTGATTCATTTCCGGAAATGTATTGATGTGGGCAATGTGCTTGGCGTTCTCATTGAGCTGTTGCTGGAAACGTAATGCCATGGCATAAAGACGATTGTCGCAGTAGATTATTGGCAGTTTTCCACGAAGCTTTTTAGCGATCAATTCGGCCTCAGACTGGATTCCTTTTTCGCCACGGTCGAGGTATTCAATTGCGTTTTCGGTTTCTTTGATAAAGGCGGCGCCGATCAGGTTGGTGTGATACAGCAGCGACATCAATGCCACCATGTTGTATCCCAGCATGGCACGCGGGCTTTCGGATCCCGAAGGAAGTTGGATATAAAATAGATTATACTCACGGGCGATGTCGAGAATTTTTCCACCGGAAGCGATAACAATACATTGAGCTCTTTTCAGCAAGGCCTTATTTAAAGCGGCGATGGTTTCTTCCGTATTTCCTGAATACGAGCTGGCGATAAACAAGGTGTGCGGACTGACAAACTGGGGAATATTATAACTTTTGCAAACTGTAATGGGGATTGGAATTCTACCAAAGGTTAACGAATCGACGAGGTTTGCACCGATGCCTGAACCTCCCATTCCCGTGATCACAATATTCCGGATGTCACTACCCGGTCTTACGAGGTCCAATGATTGACCGATCTTCAACGCGTCTGCCAGCTGGCGGGTAAATCCTTCGATGTATTTTTTGGTGGTTGACATAAGTTGTAAATTCCCAGTCAAAGGTATCACTTTTGAATGAGCGATGAAACGGAAATCGGACGGCGCGGCGAAAATCTGGCGGCAAAATTCCTTGAGGAGAAAGGATTTACTGTGGCTGCGCGAAATTTTCGTTACGGTAAGGCTGAGATCGACCTGATCGTTCAGCGCGGGGAATGGCTATTGTTTGTGGAAGTGAAAACCCGCTCGTCACTCGCGTATGGTCAACCCGAAGAATTTTTGACCCCTCCGCAGGTGAACCGGATTTTTGACGCGGCTGAAGAATACATTTTTCGCGTCGACTGGCAAGGTCATGTTCGGTTTGATGTGGTGTCAATCAAACTCGGTAGAGAAGTGGAGATCGAACATTTCGAAGACGCCATCAATTAAATTCATTTCTTTCGGTAGATTTCCTTTCCCTTTTCATTCCACTCGACTTTTACATATGGCCGGGTTTCTTTGTCGAAGGCCTCTTTCGGGTAGGCTATAATTTTCTTTCGTTTTTTATTCGGGTAATATTCTGTCCAGTCGC
>DASPNN010000273.1:0-2763 GCA_035626495.1 Chryseosolibacter sp. | reverse complement strand
GCCTGCTTTCACCGGCGAGCCATTGAACAGCACATCCTTAGTAAAGCTGACCTCGGTAGCTTCATTCGCCCCGAGCCGCCAATACTTGCCGTACGGTTGCAGCGCATCTTTTTCTTCCGTGCCGAATATCAACCTGCCTCTAACGGAGGGCCTGCTGTAAGTAACTGTTACCGTGAGGTCACCGGACTTAACCGATACGCTACCCGGAGGGCTCAGTGATCTGTTGCGATAGTTAAGATAGAAGCCGGCAGCCGCCAGGAAAACCACCAATACAGCAAGGGCGATAAATATCTTTTTTTTCATAATGAATGGGTTACCTGTAAAGATAAGAGTTTCTGATTACAGGTTACTAATCCTAGCTACTAGTTACTGGTTACTAGTTACTGGTTACTATTTGCATTGCTGGTTTGCTGTGGTTCGCACGTTGTAGTCTGTCTTCGCCTACCACTGACAGGCAACAAGTAACAATAACAGCGCACTCCGCAAAGCGCGCAACGTTCGGACCCAAAACGAGAAGCTCAACGCTGCAAGCGATCAGTTGGCAGCCAGCCTCGGCGCAAACTTGATGACCTGATTTTTGATCGGCGTAACGGTCTGCATATACGCGAAAATGGCCGCGAGGTCCTGTTCGGTCATTTTGCCGTACACGGTCCACGGCATGATGGTGTTGAATTCGCCGGGATTGACCGCCGGCGCAACGTAGGAGGTATCCGCATACATCCGGAAACGCTGGACGAATTGCTCCTCGGTCCACTTGCCGATACCGGTTTCAGGGTCGGGCGTGATGTTCGAGGATCGGACAATCGAACGATCGGGGAAATTGAAGTCGCGTCCTCCGGAAAAAGCGAGCTCGGGCTTGATCTGCCCGCTTTCCACCTGCGTGTGGCATTCGATACACCCCGCGGCGTTGACCAGGTATTTTCCATAAGCCACTTTGTCGATTGGGTCCGGGCGTTTCGTGGGAGTGCCGGGCTTAGGAATCGTGTTCAGAATAACACTCATCGGGAAATCGGACTCCGATTCAGGGACGTTGTTTTCAACCGGAGGTAGCGAGCGCAGGTAGGCGATGATGGAATAAATGTCCTCGTCGTCCATCTTGCCGTAATAGAGATACGGCATCACCGGAAACATCGCGCGGCCTTCTTTCGTCACACCGGTCGTGATGACGCGGTACAGCTCGCCATCGGAATAGCGCCCGATCCCCGCAGGTGTGATGTTTCGTGAAAAATATACTCCGGGAAATCCAACGCTCTGGTCAAAACGTTCGCCGCCTTTGCCAATCGTTCCGGGCACCAGCGGACCGGAAAACTTCGTCCAGTCGCGCGTCGAGTGACAGTCAGTACAGCCCGCTACGGAGTTGGCCAGGTACTTGCCACGCTCGATCATCTCCGGGGTTGCTTCAACTTTTAGCTCCGGCGGATCTCCGACATTCGGTAACGCGGTTTTCACATACGTGATAAGGCCAGCGATGGCTACCAGGATCACCAGCAAGACGATGCCGGCAATTTTGAGGAATTTCTTCATAAACAGATCGGGTTAAGGTTCAGGTATTTCAAGATAAGGATTCGGGCGCGGATTAAAAAGCGGATGACTCGTTCCCGGTTACCGGTCTCGAGTTGCCGGTATGTGCTGTGGTTTGTTCCTTCTGCGGGCTTTACCGGTAAATTCGTGATGTGTTCGAAACCGGGAAATCGCCACGAAGGCGCTGGGACGCGAAGTTGCACAAAGTTGGTTGCACCGGAGGACGCGGGGGAGCAGGCAACAATTATTACATTCGTACAAAGCAAACTGAACCTTGGCAAACCCGGCATTCGAGCGGATCCTGAAAACCACCGGCGCGGCAATCGAGGCATTGGGCAGACTTTCGTTGTCCGACCTCAACTCGGCGTTGATGGAGGTGTTCCGGGTCAAGTCCCGGGGTCGCACTGCAGCGAAGGTGATGCGCGACTATTTATCCAACAGGTTTGTGATCCCGTCAGCACTGGACCCGGTGTCATTCGCCGCGTCGGAAGCCAAGTTGCTTGCGATCGCCCATGCGCATGGCTTCCAGCCCCTGATCCTTTCACCACTCGCTCCCTTTGGTACGTGCGCGATCTCGGGCTTTGCCGACCAAAACAAGATTGTCACCGCGCTGCGTGGTACGGAAGTGGTTGCGGACGCGACGAATGTGCTGGCGCTCGAAGCGGCCATCCGCAGAAAGGAAAATCATAAGACGGACACCGACCTGCATCTATGCTCTTCGCACCGTCATGTCCGCGGACAATCATTTCCCATGGGCAAAGGATTCACCGCCCACTTCCAGGTTTTTTGTGCCGTCTCTGCCGGAAAGGATACCGGAAGCTTCGGTTTTGAAAAACGTGCATTGCTCAAGCACCTTGAACTACACACTGCATTCGTCCTTGATCAAACACCGTTCCGCGACATCCGGATCACGATCAAAGCAATCCGCGAAAAGGATGTTGAAAATACGATGGCCCACACAGTTTTTGCGCACATCGAATCGCATCTCAGGCGAGAGCATGTGTCGCTCGCATTCGAAGATGTGCCGGTCGACGATCATCGCTACTACGACCGCCTGCGATTTTCGATCGATGTAATCCACGGCGGTACAACATTTAACATTGGCGACGGCGGCACAGTCCGCTGGGCTCAAATGCTAACCGGGAACCACAAGGAACGAATGCTGACGAGTGGCATCGGCACCGAGCTGATCTGGAAGCTGGCGAATGGGCTGGGGTAGTCGGTTTTTTTCTTCCTGTGGGC
>DASPNN010000272.1:0-2312 GCA_035626495.1 Chryseosolibacter sp. | reverse complement strand
ATGGTCTGTTCCGTCAAATCCTATAAACAATACCCGCGGACGTTCGCGCTTCAGGTATTCAAACGCGTAAATAAATGTATGCTCATCGGTCCTTCGACCCTGACCCAATTGCTCGTTCGCACTTTTTTCGCTGGTTGAGAGCACGCCTTTCGCAGTCTCCCTGCCCGCATTGACATACAGGTTGGCCTGTTGTTCGCGGAAAATATATGGAAACATATCCCAGGTGCCGAACGCGACAACCTTTTCGTGGAAACCCTGGTGTCGATGGATGAACTCAAGCACCGTCGCGTTGGGATTCGTTTTTCTTTCGTTCGATGACACCGTCCGATCCGGGAATCCAACAAACATTTCGCTGTACCCGGGATAGGAAAGTAGGTGGTTGTTCGTGCAGTTTACCTTGTTGTTAAATTTCCTGTTTCCATACAGCTGGCCTTCGCGTGCGATAACGCCCCACATGAAGGGCATCAGACGTTCGCGACGCGACTTCGCATCCGGCCCGTTGTAAGACGAGGCGGCGCTTGTGTCAGTAATGTAGCGGGCGTTGCCGAGAATCGCCGGATCCGCGCCTTGGAACAATTCACTCCATCGATAGCCATCGAGCGTGACAATGACAAGATTCCTCGTCCGTACTTCCTGCGCATACGACCCTCCGGCTAAGATGACCAGGACACTCACTAATTTCAACACCAAACGCATTTAGGCAGTTTTCTTCGCTGGGATGCTCCAGCTCGAGGTTCACTAAAATTCCATTCCAACGCCGGCCGGGGCTCGCCCAGTCCCGGCGGCGTGGCCGCCACCATCGCATTTTTTCCTGATCGCCTAATCCCTATATTGGGGAAACTTATATTCTGATGTGGTCAAATTTTCACTCCCACTCAAAGTATTGTGATGGTAAGGGAGAGCTCGGTGAGTATGTATCGGCGGCACGGAAGAACAAGCTCTTTTCAGTAGGCTTTTCGTCGCACGCGCCGGTGCCTTTTGACTGCAAATGGTGTATGAACGCCGACAAGCTGCACTCCTATCTCCAGGAAATCGACCAACTTAGCAAACTCAACCCCGACCTGGAGATCTGCAAAGGTCTTGAAGTGGACTTTATTCCCGCCAGGGTATCGCCTTTCCAGTTCAAAGACGTGCTCGACTACACGATCGGTTCCATTCACTTCGTCGATCAGTTTCCGGACGGTCGCCCTTGGGAGATTGATAATACACAAGCGGTCTTTGAGGATGGGCTGCGGGAGATTTTCTCCAGTAAGGCCAAGGATGCGATTCGCCGGTATTTCGAATTGACGCGCGAAATGATATACGGCGCTGCCCCGGATATTGTCGGCCACATCGACAAGATCAAAATGCAAAATATCGGAGAAAAGTATTTCAGTGAAAATGACGCCTGGTACCGTGATGAAGTTCTGCGCACCGTTAAACTCATCGCGGACGCCAACCTCATCATCGAAGTAAATACCCGCGGTATATACCAGAAAAAAACAACAGTCCCCTACCCCAGCCCCTGGATTCTCGACAAGATCCTGGAAAAAAAAATACGCATCACGATGAGCAGCGATGCCCATCATCCCGACGACATCATCAACCAGTTTCCGCAGACTGCCGCATTGTTAGGCAAGTTAGGCTTCCGGCACCTTGCAGCATTCACCGACGGAGCATGGAAGCAAATACCCTTTAATGAAAATGGATTTCTCAGGTAAAGCGCTCAGGGAGCATCTCGTCCGTGCAAACGTCGTGTGGTTCACATTGTTTGCCGCAATCACTGCATTTTGCCTGTACACGTGCATTTATGCGTTCCGTAAAACTTTTTCAGTGGCGACCTTCGAAGGGCTCGCTTACCTGGGCATCAGCTACAAGGTCTGGCTCGTCACCTTTCAGGTTATTGGATATGCGCTTGCAAAATTCATCGGAATCAAGGTCATTGCCGAGTTAAAACCAAATTACCGCGCACGGGGTATTTTGTTGATGACAGCCATGGCGGGAGTGTCCTGGTTTCTGTTCGCGATCGTGCCCCCGCCTTACAACCTGATTTTTCTGTTCACAAACGGCCTGCCCCTGGGCATGGTGTGGGGAATGGTTTTCGGGTATATGGAGGGTCGCAGGATGACTGAAGTCCTTGGCGCTTCGTTGTCGGTCAGCTTTATCTTTTCCGCCGGCCTTTGCCGGACGGTGGGCAGTTACCTGATGCGTGACTGGAACGTATCGGAAATGTGGATGCCATTTGTAGCTGCCTGTGTTTTCCTTCTTCCCATGCTGGTCTTCCTTTGGCTGCTCGACAAACTGCCGGCCCCGTCCGCGCTGGATGAGCAACT
>DASPNN010000271.1:0-6250 GCA_035626495.1 Chryseosolibacter sp. | reverse complement strand
AAACCGATCTATTCATACTGATTTGAAAGATTACAAGATTCGAAAGATAACGGATATGTCTGTATTTTTAAAAACTGATTTCTAAATTCCACAAAATCTTAATAAAACCAAAACTTATGGCCGCCTAGTGCCGGTACCGGGGAGTCCTAACGACTTTTTTGCCGTTATTTATCACCACCGGCAGCTGGTAGCTTAACATGAGCTCGTGCGAGAAGTTTTCCTTTGCTTCCCGGTCCTTGACGATCACGTCAATGGCGTACCCGAACTTCAAGGATTTGTCCTTAAGAAAACTGTAACCGAATAAAACGTTTGCAGCCTCTGATTGTCTAAACGACAAACCACCCCACATCTTATCTTTCAGGGTGGCAATAATTCCAGCGTCGAAGGAATATTCTTTGAAATCCGTTTTTAAAAGGACGGTTGGACTTACTTTCAGATCGAAGTTGACTTCGTAGAAATATCCGGCGGTGAAATTCATGTGATTTTCCAACGCGTTTCTAGCCTGGTCGATGCCAAAATCAAACTCGGACCTCAACAGGTGATTGACCGAAAAGCCTGCATAGTATTTTTCGGCACGGTAAAAAACTCCAACGCCGAGGTCCGGGCGAATCTGCGAAGCTTTGCCTTCGACGATCAGCGGGTCGCCATCCTGGATCCACCGGTAGTATGATCCGTTGACGGCTACCGAATAGATTCCGGCCTTGATACCGAAGCTGAGCTTGCTGTCTTTGATGCCGAGGTGATAGGCATACATGGCCTGGATCTCGGAATTGTTTTGGGGACCGAGTTGGTCGCGGGTGATGTAGGCACCAAAACCACTGTTGAGCTTGAAGATCGGTGTGGTGAAGTTGATCATCTGTGTAGTCGGTGCGCCACCGTCGCCGAAACTTGACTCATAGCCGAGCCACTGGCTGCGGTGAAACGCTGTCAGCTGCGTAACGCCATCCACCCCTGCGTAAGCCGGGGTCAGGTAAAGATTGTTAAACATGTATTGGGTGAACTGGGGATCTTGCTGCGCGAACGCCGGCACCGCGGACATGACAATCAAAAAAATATAAAGATTGCGCTTGAGCATTAAGTTGAAAAAATAGGATTTAAAGTAAATGCTTTTTCCTGACACTTTCAACGTGGATGTAATTAAAGTGTAATAAAATACACCACTTTATAAAATACAATAAATGAAGCTGTTATTTAATGCCGTTGGCTTTCTTGATGTACAGTTCAAGCGCTCCCGTCATCGAGGGTGCATTTGGCAGGGGGGCTTCAATATCGAGGATCAGTCCGGCATCTCTAACAGCCTTGGCCGTTGTAGGACCAAACGCCGCTATGCGTGTATTATTTTGTTTGAATTCGGGAAAATTTACGAAAAGGGAGTTGATTCCTGACGGACTGAAGAAGGCCAGGATGTCGTAAAACACTTCTTTCAGGTCCGACAAGTCGGCCGCAACGGTGTGATAGATGATGGCTTCAGTGTAATTGTATCCGTTTTGTTTGAGAAAATCCGGGATGTCGTTCTTGCGGATGTCTGAGCACGGAAAGAGGTACTTTTCACTCTTGTGCTTCTTGAGGATCTCGAGCAAATCCTGCGCTGTTTTCAGTCCTGTGAAGATCTTACGCTTGCGAATCACAATGTATTTCTGCAGGTAGTTCGAAGTCTGTTCTGAAATGCAGAAGTACTTCATCTCCGGCGGCATCTCGACCTTGAGTTCCTGGCAGATGTGAAAAAAGTGGTCGACCGCATTGCGGCTGGTGAAAATGATCGCGGTGTGATTCAGGATTTCGATCTTTTGCTTTCTGAATTCCTTGACGGGAACCGGTTCAACCTGGATGAAGGGCCTGAAGTCGATCTTGAGGTTAAATTTTTCAGCAAGTTTTAGGTAGGGAGAGTTCGCGTCATTGGGAGCTTCTTGGGTAACCAGGATGCTCTTCACTTTACGCATCCTGTCAGTGGCAATTTCACTCATATCAGCACGTAAAAACGTAAGTCAAACTATTGGAACAGTACCTTCACCGTTAGCAGCAGCGGTATCAGTTCAGTGGCACAAATGTACGAAAATAAATGAAACATGGAGTGATCCACCCGATTGCTCAGTTTGAAAAAAACAAGTCCAACCCAGATGATAAGCGTTGCAACCAGCAGGTGAAGAAAAATCGCATATACAGAATCATTATAACCCCGCGAGATGAAGTAAACGAATAAGATCACCGACAACCCGCTGGTCACAACGAGCAGCAACCGTACCGCGTTGAAAAAATGTACACCGGCAATACCGCGCAACCCGAACAGGTTTGACAGTACAAAAATCAGCAGGACTTTAACGAGCAGCAGCACAAACACCAGCAGGCTTAACCGGAACCACTCGCCAAAAATCCCCGGAAAAGATCGCTTGCCGAAACCGACCGTTACCAGGTAATCAGCGGACAAGTGATGAAACAGGATCAGCAGAAAAAATGCCGTCAACAGGCTGGCAAAAATGTAGAACCACAAATTAGAGCTTATCGCAAACCGGGCATGCGCCTGGTTGTCCTCACCTTCGCGCAGCGAAACAATACGCCGCAATGAAAAGTAATCGGCCGCCAGCTTTGGCTGGACCCGGATCATCACGATAAAGAGAACGCTCAGCAGCAACCCCGCAGTCACGACAAAATCGCGGAATGCCGACGGCGGTTTCGGTTCGATCGCCTGTGGCTGCTTCGCCCCAATGTTTTGCTGCATGACGAGTTCAGTACGCACATCGCGCGGATCGAGCTTTCGCTGATAGACGGAAAATAGAAACGCCGTCTCAGACCACTGCTCCCTCAAACTATCCAGCGACATGATCAGGGGCCCATCCGAGCCCTCGACGAGCTTGCCGTTAATAAAGACATAATATCTTTTACCGCTGCTGATCCTGATGAAATGTTTGGGGTATCGTGACGCATTCACCTTAAAGTGGATGCTGTTGCTGTTGATCGAACGGTCGCGTGCCGAATCGTACGTCTTACCATCGAAGACCAGCCATTCAGGCTTCAGGTCGCGCCGAACTACAAGGGTTTGGCCGGCTGCATACGTCAAAGAAACGACCAGGAAAAAAAGGATGGCAATCACACCGCGCATAGCCGCAAAAGTATGGAAGAATTATTGTGATTTCGAAATCAAGTATGTTTGCATCTGAATAAAAAAGTGGCGGGCATCTATTTCCATATTCCTTTTTGCAAACAAGCATGTCACTACTGCGATTTTCACTTTTCAACAAACCTGGAAATCCGGCAGGAGATGGTGCGGACGATGTTGCGTGAGCTTACGCTTCGTCAAAGCTACCTCGGGGGCGAGTCGGTGCAAACGATCTATTTCGGTGGCGGAACGCCCTCCATGCTTTCCGTCGATGAACTTGCACAGTTCTGCCAAACAGTTGCCAAAAGTTTTTCTCTGGATAACGGTGCGGAGGTCACGCTGGAAGCCAACCCGGACGACCTGACACAGGAAAAGTTAAAGGGTCTCAGATCGATCGGCGTGAACCGGCTGAGCATCGGCATTCAGTCGTTCAGCAATCGCGTGCTGCAATACCTTAACCGGTCCCACGACGCACCGGCAGCGATCCGGTCGTTCGACGATGCGCGTTCGGCGGGCTTTGGCAATATCAGCATCGACCTGATCTTTGCCATCCCGGAACAATCCGATGAAATGTGGAGGAACGACATCGCGCAGGCACTCGCCCTCGAGCCCGACCACATCTCTGCCTATTCGCTGACCATTGAAAAGTCCACCGTTTTCGGAAATATGTTAAAGCGTGGTAAACTTTTTCCCCTGGATGATGATGTGGCCGCGGCACGGATGGATGTCCTGGCGACACAGCTGACCGCCCGTGGTTACGATCATTACGAGGTTTCTAACTTCGGCAAGCCTGGCTACTACTCCCGTCACAACAGCAGCTATTGGCAGCGGAAAAAATATCTCGGGATCGGTCCGAGTGCGCACTCTTTCGATGGCCGCTCGCGACAGTTTAACGTCAGCAACAACCATGTTTACGTCAAGGCGCTTCGCGAGGATCGTATTCCATGTGAGAAAGAGATACTTTCACGATCCGAGTTGGTGAACGACTACCTGCTGACGACCCTGCGGACGTCGTGGGGATGTGACCTGCGGGTGTTAAAAACCGAGTTTGATTACGACATTGTGACGAAAAACAGAGATTATGTCGCGAGACTCGTGGCCGAGCGGCTTGCGGACCTTGACGGGAATTGCCTAAAACTCACCGGAAAGGGCAAATTGCTTGCCGACAGGATCTCCAGTGATTTATTTTTGATCGGCGATTGAACACCCATTCGCAAGTTTTGTAATTTTGACTCGGATGACCGCGACCCTATCATCGGAAGAGAAACGAGTTTACATGCTGCTCAAGTCTGTGATCTTTTATTATCATGGCCTTGACGAGATGGAAAAGCAGGACTTGGACCGGACGTCAGAAGAACTCGACGCGGCTGAAGAATACCGGTGGGCAACGGACTACATCGCGCAGGACTATGTGACGGCTTTTGAGAGGGCCCGCGCGTATCTCAACAACATCATCGGCGATTACAGTAAAGAGAAGCGCGTAGACCTGATCAACATGGTGTGGCAGGCCAACAACCTGAAAGGGTACGTGACGGAGATGGAAGCAACCGCGATGCTGAAGCTTGCCAAAGACTGGAATGTCCAGAAGGAGCTGATCGAACTCGTGCTCAGATAAGAGTTCACTCATGAACGGCCACCGCGATCCGCGAGTCGGCTGTACCATAATACAGAAACCAACGACCGCCAAACGGGACCATTCCTTCCAGGAAGCAGACGCGGTTAACCTGTCCGGTGACCTCATACGGTTTATCAGGCCTCATGAAATTCGATTCGAGGCGCTGCTTTAGTCTGGTGGGATCGGACGCGTCGAAAAGGGCTTGTCCTGCGCAGTAGGCGCCAGGTTCGATTTTGGGGTCTCTGCCGGAGCTGTCGAGGTTCATCCCGTTGTAGAGTAATAGTATTCCTTCATCGCGGACGAGCGCGTACGGTCCACTTTCCACGAGCCTGCTGTCAAAATATCCCGGCCTGGGTTTAAGCACTGACAACAATTTTCCGTTGGCCTCAACGGGTGACCAATGAATGAGGTCATCAGAAGTTGCCATAAACAGATCTGTGTCGCCGAAATACATCCAGTACTTGCCATTGATCTTGTGAGCAATGATGCGCTCACCTTCCTGGCGGGCGACGACCGCTCCGGATTTGCTCCACGTATCTTTATACTTGCCTTGCAGAACAAGACCGTGTTTGTTCCACTTTCGCAGGTCGCGGGAGCTTGCGATCAGTAGCCGTGCCAGCTTGCCATCATAGGCGGTATAGGTAAGGTAATAGGTTCCGTCATCACTTTCGACGACACGCGGGTCTTCAATGCCGCCCTCCCACTCGTACACTTTCAGGCTGTCATTGTCCGGAAACAACACCGGCTCAGGCATCCGGGTAAAATGCAGACCGTCGTCACTCACGGCAAGGCCAATGCGGGAAGTGCCCGCGAATTTGCCGACCATGTCTTCGGCGCGGTAGAGCATCCAGATTTTGTTGTCGCGCACGACGGCCGCCGGATTGAAAACATCTTTCTCCTCCCACCGTACGAGTTGCCGTCGCACCGGACACATGAACGTGCCTGCGCCCGGAGTAAGTACAGGGTTGACAGAATCCACTTTGACAAACGGCGTCATCGCCCAGGCGGTGTCCGAACTCACGGCGACGGCTTCAGTGCGTTCGGCGGTCGGTGATTTACAAGAGAGGGCAAAAATCACGAAAGTGATCGCTGCAAGCTGAACAGTCGTTTTTCGTTTCATCTGTTTGTATATTTCGAACCAAGATAATTATGAGAACACGAAAGAAAAAGCTTGATGACGAACTGTTGAAGGAGGCCTTTGAGGAGGAGAATAGGATCCGCACTGCGTTCAAGGACAAGGACTGGGCGGAAATCAAAGGGGCCAACAGCTGGATGATCTTTAAAGTGATGTCGGAGTTTGTTGAAGGAATGGAAAAGCTTGCCAAGATCGGACCCTGTGTCACCATATTCGGATCGGCACGCACGAAGCCCAGCAGCCTCTATTACAAGATGGCCGAAGCGATCGCCTTCCGGCTTGTTCAGCACGGCTACGGTGTCATCACCGGTGGAGGTCCGGGCATCATGGAGGCCGGTAACAAAGGCGCGCACCGTGCGGGTGGCAAGTCCGTTGGTTTGAATATTTTTCTTCCCTTCGAGCAACA
>DASPNN010000270.1:0-2461 GCA_035626495.1 Chryseosolibacter sp. | reverse complement strand
ACCTTCATTCAGTAAAAGTAAACAGGATATTCGGTAAAAGGTTCAGAAAACCGCGGGGAATTGTCGGTTGTTTCCCTCTTTTGGCGTCTTCCTGGCCGATTCCTATCTGCCGATTGCTCGATGGGCACGGCGCAGCGTCATCATCCAGCCTTGCAAGATTCAACAGCAGCCACCGCGGCGGATGCAACCTCCTGGCTATGCGTTCAAAATGTGCATTGTTACACATGATAGGCCATAGGCCATAGGCAATAGGCAATCGTGGTGGGGGTGTAAAACCGGCGGAGTGGGCCGAAAAAATTAAGTCAGGTTCAAACGATTGAAGCAGGGGGATTTTCCCTTTATGAGTAAAAATATTGTCGCTGACTCCTCCGCGATGAACTTAATTGCGAAAAATCCTCTTATTTTTCACAGACGAATGCCCTTTGGGCAAGCGCAAGTCACAGGCTATGCGAAGACTGTTGAACAAAAAATAAGCAAGGTCAGCAGCAACGCAAGCAGTAGGCGATACTTCAGGTTCAAGGTTAGTCGGGTTAGGTTTGTACACCTAAAGTAGAACTTTAAGCGGCTATTGTCAAGATTTTAGAGCTTATTTATTGAAAATTAGGGATTTACTTTCACTATTACCCCTGCGTCATGGACTTCAATGGCATAAAAGCAAAACTTACCGAGTATCGCGATCAGGGAAAGACCCTTTTTACAACGTCCTCATTCCAGTCACACAGCCTCGTCCTCCTGCACATTATCAGCCGGATCGATAACACAATCCCTGTCTATTTCATAAATACCGGGTTCCATTTCCCGGAAACGGTTAAATTCCGCGACGAGGTGTCGGCGCGGTTCGGGTTGCGCACCGTCGACCTAAAATCGGATGTGCCTAAGTTCATGCAACGGGATCCGGATGGCAGATTGCTTTTTACATCCGATCCTGACCATTGCTGTTACCTGAACAAGACTCAACCCATGGATGCCATTCTGATGGCGCATGACATCTGGATCAATGGTGTTCGCGCCGACCAGAGCGCCGTACGGGCAGCCATGAAAATCGAGCAGCCAGCGAAACATGGCTGTACACGCTTTCACCCGATGCTTGACTGGAATTCGAAAATGATCTGGCAATATCAGAAGGAGCACGATTTACCCCGGCACCCCCTGGAAGAAAAAGGCTTTGTCAGCATAGGTTGTGAGCCTTGTACCCGTAAATTGGACCCCGAAATGCAGGAGCGTGAAGCGCGGTGGTTCGGTCTTAACAAGATCGAGTGCGGCTTGCATACCGATTTGATCAATAAATAATCCCGCTAACGAAACATCCTAAATGAAAGTACTGGTCACTGGTGGCGCCGGATATATCGGCACTGAACTCACCACGATGCTTATATCCCGGCCTGACGTGGAAAAAGTGATTGTATACGACAACCTGAGCCGACCTAACCATAACTTTTTCCTTGGCCTGAGACTAAAAAACCATCAGAAGATATCCTTTGTCAAAGGGGAGCTGCTGGACTCCCGGGCGCTGAAAAAAGTATTGAAAGGCGTCGATGTGGTCTATCACCTGGCCGCCAAGGTGACGACACCCTTCGCCAACGCCGAAGCCCATATCTACGAACAGGTTAACCATTGGGGGACTGCCGAGCTCGTCTATGCCGTCGAGGACAGCGATGTCAAAAGGTTTATTTACGCAAGCAGCACCGGTGTTTACGGATCATCGAATATTCCTGCGCACGAGGACAAACCCCCCGATCCAAAGACTTTTTACGCCGTTTCGAAGCTTCGGGGCGAAGAGCATGTGCGACGTTTGATCGGCAGGGTCGACACCTTTATCATGCGTTGTGGAAATGTGTATGGATACAGCAAGAGCATGCGGTTCGACGCGGTGATCAACAAATTCATTTTTGATGCCAATTTTTCGAGACTCATTACCATCCAGGGGGACGGCAAACAATCGAGAACCTTTATTCATATCGAGATGGTTGCTAAAGCATTGTCAAACCTGTTGACCGCGGATCTGCCCAGTGATGTTTACAATATCGTTGACAAGAACCTGACTGTGCTCGATATTCTCGATGTGCTCAAGGAGCTGATGCCCGATCTGGAGTTCATTTTTATTAACCAGCACCTGCGGTTACATGAGTTGAACGTCAAGGTGAATCCGCTGATCACCGATACCCTCGGCATCCGGAACAACCGCAGTTTAAAGGAAGAGCTCACCGAGTTCTTGTCAAAATTCAGCTTCTGACGCAGCTGTAACCTGACGAGCATGTATCAAATCGCGACGGTCATTATCCTGCTCGCTGTCGTCATTGCCCTGGCGCAGCTCACGGATCTGATCCGGATCCCGTATCCGATATTGCTTGTGCTGGCGGGAATGGGCATTGGGTTTATCCGGTGGATCCCACCTGTTACCCTCCACCCCGATGTGATTTTCCTGATCTTTCTCCCACCCATTTTATTCGATGCCGCGTGG
>DASPNN010000269.1:0-2183 GCA_035626495.1 Chryseosolibacter sp. | reverse complement strand
TTGCAACTTATGTAAAGGCTCGCTACTACATGGCTGCCTCCCACCCTCACTCACTCCTCAACGCGTTAACCGGATTTCTGTATGCCGCCTGAATCGCCTGAACACAAATCGTGATTACTGCAACCATCAGCGAAATCCCGCCCGCCAATACAGCAACCCATACACTGAAATCAATCCGGTACGCAAATCCCTCCAGCCAGAATTCATTCATCGAATACCATGTTATCGGAATTGCAAGCACAAACGCGATCAATACCAGGCGCGCAAAGTCCGTCGTCAATAACCAGACGATCTGTGAAACCTTCGCTCCCATAACTTTCCGGACGCCTATCTCCTTGGCCCGGTGTTCGGCTGAAAATGTGACCAATCCAAATAATCCGAGACAGGCGATTGCAATGGCCAGCACCGTAAAAATGATAAACACTTCTCCCATTCTTTTTTCAGCACTAAACTTGGCATCGAAGTTATCGTCGACAAAGCTGTATTCGAACGGCGCTTCCGGTGCATACTTCTTCCAGGTGGTTTCAACAAGCCTGACTGACTCGATCACATTTTCACCGCGAAGGCGGATGCCCATTTCAGCGTTCGGCTCGCTCCCAAGAATAAAGATCAAGGGACGGATGTTGTTCTTCAGCGTTTCAAAATTAAAATTCCGCACCACGCCGATCCCTTCGATCTGTTTTCCTTCCAGAGAGTTGAACCGCGAAATCAATTTTTTGCCCTCTACCGATTCCCATCCCAGTTGTTTTGCAGCGGCCTCGTTCAGGATGAACGCCGACGTATCGGTGGGAAAGTCTTTGGAAAAAAAACGTCCGCTCACCATTTCGAAGCCCATCGTCCTGGCCGCGTCATGGTCGACCAGGTAAATTGACAGCAGGTTTTCTTCACCGGTATCCACACTCTTAAAAACGGAACTCCAATCCAGATTCGGCGGCAACCTGTTTGCATAGGTGGCAGCCACGACCTGCGGATGCTGCAACAATTCATTTTTGAAAGCGGCGCCATTTTCCTTCAATGTCCACGTGTGATACAGGTTCAGAATATTCTCCTTATCAAATCCGAGGTTCTGTTCCTGGACGAACCGAAGCTGCTGGTAAACCACAAGCGTCGACACAATCAGTCCAATGGAAATGAAAAACTGAAAAATGACAAGGGTATTGCGGATTCCCGAGCTTTTCATTCCCGCGCGGATTTTGCCTTTCAGAACATCCACCGGCTGAAACGATGTCAGGTAAAACGCCGGGTAGCTTCCCGCGATCAGGCCGACGACCAGGGTAAAGACGACCAGGCCGCCCATAAACATCGGGTTGGCCAGCGCATCGAAAGTGATGTTCTTGCCAGTAATGATATTGAATCCGTTGATGGAAACGGACACCAATCCGAGGCCGATCAAGACGGCCCCGAACGTGTACATGTATGACTCCAGCAGGAATTGGCTGACCAGGCGGCTCTTCACACCTCCGATGGTTTTCCTAATGCCCACTTCTTTGGCGCGGCTTGCCGCACGTGCCGTGCTGAGGTTCATGAAATTAATGCACGCAATCAGGATGATAAAACCGGCGATGAGTCCGAACAAATACAGGTACCGGATGTTGCCATTGGGCTCGAATTCATCCTGCAGTTGTGAATAGAGGTGAATGTCGGCGAGAGATTGGGTTTGAAAACCAAGCTTACCGCCCGTCTCGGTGAACTTTTTAAGGTCCATGTTCATGAACCGCTGGATTTCCTGCGCACAATAAGTCTCCACAAAATACGGGTATCGCTCGTTAACGGACTCGATGGACGCACCGGGGTGTATTTTGAAATACGTTGCCACCGAGCTATTGAGCCAGATCGCATCTTTAAGCTGATCCCACGTCGCGATGGACAAAACAAAGTCGAACTGCAAGTGCGAATTGTGTGGCGGGTCTGCGGCAATTCCGGTCACCTCAGCCACCGTTTCGCCCTGGCTTCCAATGGCAAGGTGTTTTCCGATCGGGGCCAGATCACCGGTCCCGTTATACCCAAAATATTTGCGCGCCATTCGCTCGCTGATCACAACTTTGTTTCTGCCTTTCAGGGCCTCTTTCGGATTGCCGGCCACCAGCCGGAACCCGTCGAAAAATTCGAAAAAGTTAGAATCCGCCAGCAGAAAGTGTCGTTCGGTGAATGTGTTCGCCTCAAACCTCACGGGGATGGTATTC
>DASPNN010000268.1:0-5156 GCA_035626495.1 Chryseosolibacter sp. | reverse complement strand
GCCTACGAACGATGACCGGAATGTAGTCTGCAACTGCTCACCCTGCCTGGTATAGACATAGAACGAAAAATCCCAGTTTTTGTACTTGAGGGAATTGGTGATGCTTCCGCTCCACTTCGGAGTTCTTTGTCCGATGATTTTCCGGTCGTTCGCGTTGATAACGCCATCGCCATCCTGGTCTTTTACTTTGATCTGTCCGGGCGTTTGACCGTATTGCAGCGCCTGGTCTGCCTCGTTGAGCTGCCAGATGCCGGCAAATTCGTAGTCATAGTTTACTTGAATGGGCTCGCCGATAAACCACCTGCTGCCGACGTCATCTCTTTTTCCTCCGTACAATTCGACAATCTCATTCTTATTCGAGTCAAAGACGAGGCCGGTGGTCCATGAAAAATTATCTGTTTGAATGTTCACTGTATTGAGCGAGAATTCGATTCCACTGTTCCTCACCCAACCTATGTTATCCACCACATCGCTCCATCCGGTCGTTTCCGGAAGCTGGCGGCGCATGATCTGGTCTTTTGAATCCTGTCTGTACACGTCGATGGAACCGGTGATCCGGTCATCCAGGAACCCATAGTCCAGGCCGATGTTCACCTCAGCTGTTTTTTCCCACGTCAGGTCATAGTTTGCCAGCCCGCTTTTATAATATGAGGTTGCAACAACTCCGTTGAAGTCGTAGAGGCGTTGAGAAACATTCGCTTGTGTTCCATAGTTGTTCACAGCATCGTTTCCCGACACACCGTAGGTAAGCCTCAATTTCAGATTGCTCAGGCTATTGATGCTCTTGACGAAGTTTTCCTCAGACAGGCGCCATGCAAAAGCTGCGGAAGGAAAAAACGCCCATTTATTGCCCTCTGAAAGTCTTGAAGAACCATCATAACGACCCGTCACAGTGAATAAATATTTGTCATTAAAATCGTATTGCAGTCGTCCGGTGATGGAGGCCAGCGTGCGTTGGGAATAATCGGTTTGTGAGGCAGTAACATTGGCAAGCGGAACCGCATCCAGGTTGTACCACTGGCTGTTAAAAGGGAAATTCCTGGCTGCCTGAAAACTGCCCTCCCATTGTTCAAACTGTATGCTATGAATGAGGCTCAGGTTAAAGTCATGATTGCCCACTTCCTTCACATAATTCGCCAGGTTGTCGAGAACATAGGAGAAAGAATTATTAGTGCTGAAATTGGCGTTTGTATTGGCAATCATCCCGGCACCCGCTTTACTGTATTGGCCGTAGTACTCACCGTTTCTGTGGATCACCAACTGCGGCGCCAGCTGTGAGCGCAGGGTAAGGCCAGTAACCGGTTTTGCCTGCAGAAAGATGTTACCGAACACCCTGTTTCTCCGGACTTCTCTCGTTTCTCCATCCTTCTTCCATTCAAACAGTGGATTGGTGACGAAGTCGCCGCGGTAAGAAAAGAACCTGGGGTTCCCATTCGCATCGTAGGGGTTTGCAACAGGTGGTTGCCGGTACGCAGACCTCAGCGTTTCAAAGCTGCCCAAGTTTTGGATGCTCTTCGTAAAATATAAACTTCCGCCGGCTTCCCAATTGGTTAAGAATTTGCGATTCAAGCTCAGGTGCATGTTGTAGCGAGTAAAGTCTTGGCCAGGAATTGTTCCTTCTTCCTTGAGCTGTCCGACACCTACGGCGAAAGTCCCTTTTTCGTCACCGCCGGAAGCGGTAATCGTATTGCTGGTTTGGAGACCGCTTCTGAGCACGAGATCGATCCAATCGGTGTAAGCGCCGCGGTCTATGATGTCCCATTCTTCAGCGGTGAAGAACTGAGCATTCGCCCTGCTTGTGTCCAGGCCTCGGTTTGCAAACCAGTCTGTTCGCCACTGAACGTATTCGGGGCCACTCATCATATCCGGCAAATTGGCCGGAGTGCGCACACCATAGTTACCATCGTATTGAATGGAGATCCTTCCTTCTTTTCCTTTTTTGGTTGTGACGATGACAACTCCGTTTGCTCCTCTCGATCCGTAGATCGCTGTCGCCGAAGCGTCTTTCAGAACATCGATATTCTCGATGTCGGCGGGGTTCAAATCATTCAAACCCTCAGTCGTTGGAATACCGTCTATGACGTAAAGTGGCGTATTCGGACCGGTCAACGATCCCAGGCCACGCACCGTTATCTGGATTCCGCCGCCAGGCCGTCCTACGCTTCTTTCGATATTTACGCCCGCTATCCGACCTTGGAGCGCGGCAGCTGGATGTGTCATCGTCGTTCCGGTGATTACGTCTGAATCGACCGAGCCTACAGCTCCCGTGAGATCTTTCTTTTCAACGGTGCCATAACCGATGACGACCACCTCCTCGAGTGACCTGATATCGGGGACCATCACCACGTCGATGACACTACGGTTTTGAATTGCGATTTCTTGCGGAGCGTAGCCGATGAAAGAGAAGACAAGTGTCTCCGTGCCTTCGCTCACCGTGAGCGTATATTTTCCATCGGCGTCGGTAGCTGTACCGTTGGTGGTATGCTTTACAATGACGTTAACACCGGGAAGCGCTGCCCCTTCTTCGTCTTTCACAGTTCCCGACACCGTAAAGACCAGATCTTCGTTAGCTGCTGATGACTCTTCGGTGGGGGGTGTCTTTTCCGTGATAATGATATAATCACCGACGACTTCGAATGTAAGGTTGGCCTGGGCAAGCACCTCTTCCAGGATGTCGCCCAGTTTCTGATTCCGGTAATTGAAGGAGACCTCCTTATCAACGAAAACTGAGGCGGGGTTGTAAGAAAACTTAATGCGCATCGACTTTTCGATGGTCGTCAGGACGTCTTTGATTTTTTCGTTGTCCGCATTGAGCGTTACGCGTTTCTCAAGGATTTCTTGGCCACGAGTCTCGGACGGTGCGCCGATTGCTGCACCGGAGAATAAAATGATCAGGAATATTTGGACGCCCGAAAATTTCATAAATGCCAAAACGAGCCTGATTAGGATCGTATTTTTTTTCATAAATTTGTTTGGTTTTAGTCACACAAAATGATAAAGCCATCCTGGTTGCAATAGAAATGAACCGCTATCAACCGGGATATGCGTAAGCAGATCGGTGGTGTGTCCAGCATCACCGATTTTTTTTGGAGTAGTACAGTTATGTCATACCGATTTATTTAATTTTTCCTGGATTGATCGTCTTACAGCCAGCGCTGGTGATGACAACCTTAGCGTCAATGACCTCATAGCTGGCACCAATGGTCCGGCAAATCACCGTCAGCTTATCAAACAAAGGTTCGGACCCCAGCGGTGCGGTGAGAAAACAATTCTTCATGGTCTCCCTGTCAAATAATATCTCGACCCCATAAGCATCTTCCAGTTTCCCAAAAACGGTGGCGATCGGAGCGTGCTTGAAAACAAAACTATCCTCGGAAGGAGGCACGAGTAACCGCGGCGCATCGACGATCTTTTTCTCAAAAAATCCTTGCTCGTCCGTATAGACAACTTCCTGGTTGGGCAAGACGATCACACCATCCTTGCGATCGGTCGATGTCGCTGATTGTTTGATCACAGAGTAAACAGAAACTTTTCCGGTTTTGACACTTACAACGACGTTCTTTGTCGACACATCTGCGTTGACGCGGAAGCTCGTCCCGAGCACTTCGGTAGCGACGTCGTTCGTAAACACCACAAAAGGTTTCGTGGGATCGCGCACAACATCGAAGAAGGCCGCGCCTTCCAGGTATACTTTTCGGATTGTATCGAGCGCATAATCCTTTTTATACTTGACGCGGCTGTTGCCTTCCAGGGAAATGACGCTGCCGTCCATGATGAGCAATTGCACCGGGTTCTCCGTCGTATTCACAAACTCCGTAAACCCAGGCGCGTCCTGCTGATAGCTATACCAGTGTGGCGCCTGATCGGAATTCTTTCGCAGCAAGAAAAAGGCGCATACAAGCAGCGCGGCAGAAGCGGCGACAGCCAGACGCCACCTGGATCTATCTCGTTGAGGCACGGAATTGGGCTCGAACCCGGCCGCCGGAACATTGATGATCTTGTCATTGCTTTCGACATTTTCATCTTCCATGCCGGCGAGTACATTCTGCCAAATTTCATCGACCTTACGCGGGTCAACCGGATCAATTTTATCTTCGGCCCGGTTAACATTTATGACCAGGATTCTCGCCCGATCGATCCTTTCCTGGAGCTCGGGGTATGATAATGCAAGAAAACGCCAGAACTCCTTTTCCTCGTCCGAGCAATCGTCTTTTACCCAGTTGATAAATCGCTCATCAGATGCCAGGTCTTCGACAGAAAAATCACTATAATTCATCGGTGTTATTTCAGCCCTTTTCGGACTCTCAATGACAAGTGACCGCAGGGGCGTTTTTTCGCCCTGCCAACGAGATTTTTTTTGAGAAAAAGTTAAGAAGCCGAGATTTTGAGGTTGATTTTCAGCTTTTTGATGGCCATATAGATAAACCGGCAGGCTGATTTATAATTCACGCCCATGATCTGGGCCACCTCTTCGTTAGAGAAATTGTTATAAAACCGCAGATTGATCGCCTCTTTTTGCCGCGCAGGCAGCGAGTTAATGCTATCCTTTAAATGGCTCATCTGCCGGGATTGAAGGTCAAATTCAACAAGATCATTTTCAACATGCAAGAGCGAGAGGCCATCAGCTTTTTCGAGTGACAAAAGCTCGACTCTCGATTCTTCGGTAATTTTTCGCAGAATCTTGTAACGGACAGCCTGGAACAAATAAAACTTCACTGAAGTAATGTCACCGAGCTTTGTTCGCGTCCTCCATAATTCAATGAAAAGATCCTGAACACAATCTTCTACGAGTGATCTGTTATGGTGAATTTTGTATCCGTACTTCAGCAACGCCGTAACGTGATGATGATAGATGCGGGAGAAAGCCTGCTTGTCACCAGCCTTAAACGCGCTCCAGTCACTATCAACTTTGTGTGGCACCATACACCGGCTTATCAGCAATGAAAATTAAAGCAAAAAAGTTACAATTCAACCGTCGAAATAAATTTTGCGTTGTTTGCCAACCAACAAGCGTGTCGGTCAGTGTTTCAATTCCTACGCTCCATTGTACAGTTCTGAATATAACAAGACTGTCTTGAACTAGCGGTATCTGTTTGTGGCCGATCTGGGTACGATTTGTTGCATGCCGGTGGAAATGTCAAAAATCCCGGGGGTCT
>DASPNN010000267.1:0-12927 GCA_035626495.1 Chryseosolibacter sp. | reverse complement strand
AAACCTGGCCTTTTGCGCCGCCGTACGGTCCGCCGTTATCGCTGTAGGCGACGTAAAGGTAGCCGTGGACCGTATCGAGTTTCCCTTTATGTGGCACATAGCCAAGAGGTTGACCAGCCACTGCGCTCCAGGTTGCACCGCCATCCGTGCTTCTGTAAACGCTGCTGCCTTTGTCGGCGACGCCCACGTAAATGGTCTGTGTGGCATTGCCAGGAGTTCCGGTACGCTTGTCGAAAGTCACCCACACGATGCCCTGGATGTCGCTCAGGTAACCGTTCGGGTCAGTTGGATCTTCCACGTAAGTCCCGCCCGTTGGGAAGCTGGTTACTTTCGACCAAGTAACGCCGAAATCCGTGCTGCGCCAAAGGCCATTCCCAAGCGGTGCTCCCAGGTAAACGATGCTGTTTTTGTTCGGGTCAACTTCCAGGCGTTCGCCCATCCCGCGGCCCGGCATGTTTCCGCCCAGCTTGAAAGGCAGTGGCGAGATCTGAAACGTGTTACCCTTGTCTGTAGAGCGAAGGATGGCACCATTCTTCGGATCCCAGCTGTTGGTGTATGTACCAGCTGCCAGATAGAGCCGGTTCGGATCAACCGGGTCTGTTGCAAGGCTGACAATGCCAGTCAGTCCCCAGTCATCCCACCCGATCCAATCGGTAAGGGGAACCCAGCGGTTTGTTGCCGGGTTAAGGCGGTATGCACCTCCGATGTCAGTCCGGGCATAAACAAGGCCCGGTTCAGTTTGGTTATAAACGATTCCTGGTACAAAACCGCCTCCGACGATCTGCACATTTTTCCAGGTGTAAGGACCCGTCTGCGCCAAGGCGGCGAAAGACAGTACGATTGCGCCCAACATCATCAACAGATGTTTCATCTTTTTCATAGGATAAGGGATTAGTTTGAAGAAAGTTTGACTTGTGCGGAGAGAGTTTTTTGATGCTGTGCGAGTGGGTGTCGCGGATGTTCGCCGGTTGGCGATAAGTGTAAGAGTCACACGGAACTTTGTGGCCTTCACCGAAAAAATCGGTGCAATCAGCTGCCCATGTAAGAATGAGTAGCGAAAAACAGAAAAACTTTCCCGAATTTTTGTCATCTTCTGCAATCGCTTGAAATACGGTAAACAATCGATTTCAAAGGTATAGGGCGGCTGCTTCGGGATGGGTATCGAAAACGCTCGGCTTGGGTCAAAAAATGTTGGCCGCAGGTGCTAAAATGTTTCCATATACTGATCCGATTGTTGTTCGTGGATAGAATGCGCCATTTTTTCTATTATTTAGAATACTTGATTTCCCCGGCAGATGTGGTTCAAACCGTTTCTTTTCGCGCTTTTTCTTCTGGCAATTCCGATGTTGGCATGCGGCCAGTCGACACCTTATCAGTTCAAACACATCAACGTTAACGACGGCCTCTCGCATAACGAAGTTTTAGCGCTGCTGAAGGACCGACGCGGCTTTTTGTGGATAGGCACCTCATCAGGCCTGAATCGTTTTGATGGCTATACGATCCGCGTGTTTCGAAACGATGCGCGCGACACGACCTCATTGCCGAACAACCTGGTGTCGCGTTTGTTCGAGATGCCCGACGGCCGGATGGGTATTTTTTCAAGGGCTGGACTGAGTTTGTATGACCCAGTTACCGAAACGTTTGAAAGCAACCTTTCATCATTTTACAGTCAGTACTCGATTCCTCCCGGGGACATATTGAATATCACCACCGATGTAAACAAGGATTTCTGGATACTGCACGCGTCCGCCGGTCTGTTAAAATACGAACATGCTTCCCGAAACACAGTGCGGTTCACTCACGTGCGCGGTAATAACGAGTCGTTCGCTACGGATTCAATTTCTTCTTTTGCATCTGATCATGCCGGCAACAAATGGGTGATTCACCGCAACGGCATCCTCGAGAAATTCGAGATAACGGGATCGACACACAAGGTTGTGTACCGCGACAACTTCCTTCATACCTTTAACAAAGGAGCGATCTTTGACTACCGTGTCGTTGCGGACCACGATGGTGACTTGTGGATCTTTGTTCACAATGATGGAAAAGGACTGTTTTTCTTTAACGTATTGGAGAAAAAGTTCATGCGCTTCCATCGCGGCGCAGACATCGGCAGACTTAACACCGATCTGGTCAGCAGCATTGTTCAGGACGATACTGGATTGTTGTGGGTGGGAACAGACCACGGCGGGGTGAACATCATCGATAAGAAGACCTTCAAGGTTCAGTACATCTTAAACCGCAGCGAGGAACCCGCAAGTCTCGGTCAAAACAGTGTTAACACGATCTACCGCGATGACGAAGGGATCATGTGGCTCGGAACTTTCAAAAAAGGAATCAGCTACTATCACAAAAACCTCATCCGGTTCCCACTTTATAAAAATTACGCGCTATCAAACTCAGGTTTGCCGTTCGGCGATGTCAACCGTTTTGCCGAGGATGAAAAAGGAAACCTGTGGATCGGAACAAACGGGGGAGGACTCATTTATTTCAACAGGCAGGAAAATACGTTTAAACAGTACGTTCATGATCCACACGATCCCAACAGCATCAGCAGCAATGTGATCGTCAGTCTTTGGCTCGACGGCGATAAAAAACTTTGGATTGGAACTTATTACGGGGGGCTGAACCGGTTCGATGGAAAAAAGTTTACGCGTTTTACCCACGACCCGGATAACCCCGCGTCCCTGTCGGACGTCAATGTTTGGGAGGTTTTCGAAGACTCGCGGGGACGGTTGTGGGTAGGCACAATGCATGGCGGGCTTGATTTATTCGACCGGAAAACTCAGACCTTTTCACATTACCAGCAAACGGACATGAACTCCGTCGCCTCGAACTATATCGCTGCACTGGCAGAAGACCGGAAAGGGAACGTCTGGATCGGTACGGCGATGGGCGTTGACATTCTGAGCCGCGAAAAAGGCCGGTTCTTCCATTTTGAAAGTCAGAAAAACGTCGCCGGTAGTCTGAGCGACAACGCTGTTTTTGACATCCTCGAAGATTCGCGCGGGCGAATCTGGCTCGGCACAGGTAATGGGCTGAACCTCTACGACGAAAAAACAAATTCATTCCGGGTATATACGGAATCCGACGGATTGCCGCACAACACGATCCTGAACATCCTTGAAGACAACGTCGGCAATTTGTGGGTCAGCACCCCGAATGGCCTCAGCAACATCCGAATTGCCAGTGCGAATGACCAGCTCCAGCTATCATTCCGGAATTACAATGAAGGTGACGGACTTCAGGGTAAGCAATTCAACGAAAACGCAGCTTTCAAGACCAGCAAAGGCGAGTTGATCTTCGGCGGCGCAAATGGCTTCAATATTTTTAAGCCCGAGGAGTTGGGATTAAATACCCGCCCGCCCCAGGTTGTGCTGACGGATTTTCAACTCTTTAATAAGAGTGTGCGACCCGGAGAGGACGTGTATGGAGGCGTGGTGCTCGCCCGTGCGATATCGGAATCGGACCATATCGAATTGTTACCCGGACAAAATGTTTTTTCAATTGAATTCGCGGGCCTGAATTACCTTCATCCCGACAAGAATGAATACCGCTATATCCTGGAAGGATTCAACTCAGGCTGGATCCCCGTTGACAGCCGTTCACGAAAGGTCACTTTTACAAACCTCGATCCGGGTGACTACACATTCCGGGTCAAGGCGGCCAACAACGATGGGTATTGGAATGAGACCGGAGCCTCGCTGCGGATAACGATTTTGCCGCCGTTTTGGAAAACGCGAGCTGCACTCGTTATCTACATCGCGTTTGTCATCTCCGCGCTCCTTGTCACCCGCAAGCTGATCCAGAAACGCGAACAATTGAAATTCTTGCATCAGCAGGAAAGACAAGAGGCCATCCGGATGCATGAGCTCGATATGATGAAGATAAAATTCTTCACGAACGTCAGTCACGAATTCCGAACCCCCTTGACCCTGATTCTCACCCCCCTCGAGAAATTACTACGGCATGCGTCAGATCCGGAACAGAAAAATCAATTCCACCTCATTCAGCGCAACGCGAAAAGGCTGTTGAACCTTGTCAACCAGCTGCTCGACTTCCGAAAACTTGAATACCAGGAAATCACTTTCAACCCCTCCGAGGGAGATGTGATCCGTTTTATCGAAGAAACTGTCTATTCGTTCTCCGACCTGTCTGAAAAGAAAAACATCGAGCTTTCATTCCACTCCTCTCACAAGGCGCTCGAAACATTTTTCGACCAGGATAAGCTTGAAAAAATTCTTTTTAACCTGTTGTCCAATGCGTTCAAATTCACTCCGGTCTCAGGAAAGGTTTCTGTTCATGTAGACATTGAGGAGAGCATGGAGGAAAAATGGCTGATAATGCGCGTGAAGGATACGGGCATTGGAATCCCGGCCGACAAACACGAGCGGATCTTCGAACGTTTCTTTCAAAATGCTGTTCCAAAAAGCCTTGTCAACCAGGGCAGTGGAATCGGTTTGTCCATCACGCGTGAATTTGTTCGGATCCATGGAGGTGACATCGCCGTGGAAAGCACACCGGGCATCGGCAGCTGTTTTACCGTACGGATTCCTGTCAAAGATGTCGGAGTTCCTGCAGCAGCCATCGATCCGGTAGCCGAACAGTTGGCCCAACTTGCCGAAGCAGCGACATCCGGCAGTCACGGTAAAAAACCGGTCTTGCTCCTCGTGGAAGACAATGAAGATTTCCGATTCTATCTCAAAGATAATTTTAAACACGATTACCAGGTCGTGGAAGCGAGGAATGGGGAGGAAGGCTATCAACAGGCTCTTGCAAAGCTTCCGGATCTTATAGTCAGCGATGTGATGATGCCTGAACTCAATGGGATTGAGCTTTGCAAGCGCATTAAGGGCGACCGCCGGTTGTCACACACGCCCGTTTTGTTGTTAACGGCCCGAACAGCGGAGGAGCAAAAGCTCGACGGCTTCAATTCCGGCGCGGACGACTACATAACCAAACCCTTTAACTTCGAAATCCTTCAATCCCGGATACGCAACCTGATACAACAACGCGAAAAACTGCATCAGAGCTTTAACAAACTCGATGTCAAGGCATCTTCACTTAACATTACTTCCCTCGACGAACAGTTTATCCGCAACGCGATCAAATGCGTCGAAACAAATATTTCCGACCCGGATTTCTCTGTGGAGAATCTGAGTCATGAGCTCGGCATCAGCCGGGCACACTTCTATAAAAAAATCCTTTCACTGACCGGGAAATCGCCCCTGGAGTTCATTCGGACCATTCGGCTCCAACAGGCTGCGCAGCTGCTTGAAAAAAGTCAGCTTACCGTGGCAGAAATTGCTTACAAAGTCGGTTTTAACAATCCAAAGTACTTCGCGCGTTACTTTAAAGAGGAGTACAAAATGCTGCCCAGCGTGTATGCCGCTGAAAAACAAAAACACTGAGGCGGTTCGTTTCCTGTTGCCTTGACCAACGGTGTCGCTAGGCGTTCGAAGTTGCCGAGGGTGTGTATACGCACACTTTCCGGGCTCAAAGATTTCATATTCCGATAATCCCAAGCAATTTTGACCCACGGAAAGAGCGATTCCGATACCTCAGGCAAGCCGAATCGCAGGTACTTTTGTTGACATTCTCTTCCCTATGTCGCACAAGTACAAAAGATCCACCCGCCTGATGCTAATCGTTGAAGTCACTATCTACGTTGTGCTGGCGATCTCCATAGGGCTGCTCATTACGCTCTAGGGCAGTTCCCCTGGTCACGATGCCGCATTCATTCGGCATTTTCAACATCTCCTTTCAACGTCTTTCTATCCCGTTCAGTGCGCTGACCCCTGTAAAATGGTCGTCGTTCATGATCACGACCCCGCTGTAAAATTTAGCGCCAAGGGCCGGAAAAAGTGCTTGCCACTGGGTGTAAAGCGATTTTGTCATGCGTTTTGAAACATTTTGATACCCTCAACAGACTTCACAAACGCCACGAACAGACAATTTGATACCCGAGTGGCCGCCCATTGCCGCCTACCTTTATTGCAACCGGTTGCACCGCAGAAGACGGGCAACAAAAAAAGAAGGTTGAAATAAAGGGTCATGAAAAAAATCTTAACAGCAACAGTATTATCGATCGTGTGCTTTGCCTGCGCACAGAAGCACGCGCTGGAAAAAAATTCAGATGGAGTGATTGTGCGACCGGACGACGGCCCGGCGCGCGCGATTAGGATCCAGGTGGTTTCCGAAAATATCATGCGCGTGACGGCCTCCCCGGCCGATACATTTTCGCGCGTGAAAAGCCTGATGATCGTGCCACCTACCCCGGAAGAAGGCTCGTGGTCCGTGCAGGAATCCGGTGACGAGATTGTAGTTACAACGCCGGTGCTGAAGGCAGTCGTGTCGCAAAAGACCGGAGAAGTAAGATTTGCAGATAAGGACGGTAACGTGCTGCTGCAGGAGCAGGAAGGGGGAGGAAAGACGTTCATCGCTTCCAATGCCGCGCCTGAAAATGGTTTCCGCCTGCGCCAGGTATTTGAATCACCTGCCGATGAGGCATTTTACGGCCTTGGCGCCCATCAGAATGGACAGATGAATTACAAAGGTGAAGATGTACACCTGATTCAGCACAACATCGTCGACGTTGTACCATTTGTGTACTCGAGCAAAAACTATGGAGTTCTGTGGGACAACTATTCAATTGGAAAATTTGGAGACCCGCGGGAATATCAATCACTGAACACGTTGCAGCTTTTCGACCGGGATGGAAATGCCGGGGGACTGACAGCAGATTATTATGTGAATGGAAAGCTGCTGAAATCCAATGTCGAGAATAAGATCGACTATGAATACCTCGAAACTCCGCAGGTGGACAGCTTCCCGGCCGATGTATCGAGCGCCGGCAAGATCGTTTGGGAAGGGTCCTTTACATCTGCGAAAAACGGTGAGCACAAATTTCTTGTCTATGCGGCAGGATATTTCAAGGTCTGGGTAGACGGTAAGTTGATCATGGACAAGTGGAGACAGAACTGGAACCCGTGGACCAATAAGTTCCGCGTAAACATTGCAAATGGGGAGAAGCATTCCGTACGCATCGAGTGGACGCCCGACGGGGGACGCTACATGGCTTTCAAACACCTCGACCCCATCACCCCCGAAGAACAAAACCGCCATTCCATCGCTTTTGAGGCCGGCGACGAACTGGATTATTATTTTATTAAAGGATCAAATGCGGATGAAGTGATCAGCGGTTACCGGGCTCTTACCGGAAAACCGCCGATAGTTCCGAAGTGGGCGCTCGGATTCTGGCAAAGCCGGGAGCGTTACCGCTCGCAGGATGAACTCCTGAAGGTGGTCAGCGAATACCGCAAAAGAAAAATCCCTCTTGACAACATCGTGCTTGACTGGCAATACTGGGAAGATCCCAAGTGGGGTTCGCACGAATTCGACGCCAGACGGTTTCCCGACCCTGCAGGAATGGTCGCCCAGCTTCACGAGCGGCTTCACGCAAATATCATGATTTCGGTGTGGCCCAAGTTCAACAAGGGCACCAAGCATTATGAAGAGATGCGCAAGAACGGTTTTCTGTTTGTCCGCAACATCGAGAAGAAACGCAAAGACTGGGTCGGCCCTGGATATGAGTCGACGTTTTACGACCCGTTCAACGAACGCGCCGGCAACCTTTTCTGGAAACAGATTGACGAGCGCCTGAACAGCATTGGCATCGACGCCTGGTGGCTGGATGCAACCGAGCCAGATATCCACTCCAATCTCTCGGTGGAAGAACGCAAGGTCAACATGACGCCCACAGCGCTCGGACCTGGAGAAAAATACTTCAACGCGTATTCGCTGATGAACTCGAAAAGCGTATACGAGGGGCAGCGCAAGTCCAGCCCCGATAAAAGGGTATTCATTCTAACGCGGTCGGCATACGCAGGACAGCAACGCTACGGGGCGACTACATGGAGCGGGGATATTGTCTCGCGCTGGAGCGACTTGCAGGATCAAATCTCGGCCGGCGTTAACTTTTCACTTTCCGGCATACCGTATTGGACAATGGACATCGGCGGGTTCGCTGTGGAAAACCGGTACATCAATGCATTCGGTGAAACGTTGGACGAATGGCGCGAATTGAACACACGGTGGTTCCAGTTCGGAGCGTTTGTCCCGGTGTTCCGTTCGCATGGCCAGTACCCCGTCCGTGAGATCTTCAACATCTCCCCCGAAGGCCATCCCGCCTACAAAAGCATGGTGTATTACGACCAGTTGCGTTATAAGCTGTTGCCATACATCTATTCGCTGGCAGGTTGGACCTACTTCAAAGACTATACGATCATGCGTGGGCTTGTCATGGACTTCAATGACGACACACGCGTCAGGGAAATCGCAGATCAGTACATGTTCGGCCCGTCATTGTTGATCAACCCGGTTTGCGAATTCAAAGCCCGTTCCCGTCAGGTTTATCTACCGCAAGGTGCCGGGTGGTACGACCTGTACACCGGGAAATATTCAGAGGGGGCTCAATTGATTCAGGCGGAAGCACCCTATGAACGGATGCCGTTGTTCGTTAAAGAAGGAGCAATCATCCCCACGGGACCCGACCTCCAGTATACCACAGAAAAACCCGCCGATCCGCTGACGATCTACGTCTACGCCGGTCAGAATGGAAGGTTTGATCTGTACGAGGACGAAGGAACCAACTATGCCTACGAGCAGGGGTCATACGCTACAATTTCTTTTGCTTATGATGATTCGACCAGGACACTGAGCATCGGCGCAAGAAAAGGCGCTTTCAAAAACATGCTGGAAGAAAGAAACTTCCACATCATTTGGGTTAATAGAGACCGTCCTGTGGGGTTGGGTGCGACCACCCAACCTGCGCAGGTGGTTAAATACCAGGGCGACCCAGTCAGCATCCAGTTAAAATAAGTACACAGGTAGCTTAAAATAGTTAAACAATTACCCAAACTAAAAAACGAACAGATTATGAGAATTAATTACCGAAGCCTATGCGTTTCTGTAACGTTGATAATGCTCGCAAGCGTGGTCGCTTTCGCGCAAAAGTCCGTTACAGGAACCGTAAAAGACCCCGCAGGGATTGCGTTGCCGGGGGTTAACATTTTGATCAAGGGGACAAACACCGGGACGACCACGGATGCGAACGGAAATTTCGCCATAAACGCCTCCGCCGAAGATGTCCTGGTGATCTCGTTCATTGGTTACAAAACTGAAGAGTTGACGGTTGGTGACAAAACCACCCTCGACGTGACAATGGCCGAAGACCTCACAACACTCGGTGAAGTCGTTGTAGTGGGTTATGGTGTTCAGAAAAAGGCGCTTAACACCGGTGCGAACCTTCAGGTGAAAGGCGAAGACCTCCAGAAGCTGAGCACCACCAACGCACTGCAGGCACTCCAGGGGCAGGCCGCAGGTGTTCAGATCACATCGACGTCTGGCCAGCCGGGCGAAGGAATGAAAGTCACCATTCGTGGACTTGGAACGATCGGAAGCGCCCAGCCCCTTTACGTGGTCGACGGCGTGCTAACGGGGGACATCTCATTTCTTAACCCTGCCGATATTCAAAGCATCGACGTGCTCAAGGACGCCGCTTCCGCAGCGATCTACGGCTCACAGGCTGCAAACGGAGTCGTGCTGGTGACGACCCGCACAGGGAAGGCAAACACGAAAGCTCAATTCACCTTCGATGGATTTTATGGCGTGCAAAACCCGGCAAGGGTTGCCGACATGCTCAACGCCCGTGAATACGCAACCATTATGAACGAGGCCGCCGTGAACTCAGGAAAGCTGCCGTATTTTACCAATGCGGAAATCGCCGCGCTGGATTCAGGTACCAACTGGATGGACGAAATGTTCGTCCGGAATGCTGCAACCCAGAGCTACACAATCGGTGCTTCCGGAGGTTCAGAGGCTACTGTGTACTCCGCATCGCTTGGCTACATCTCCCAGGAAGGGATTGTCGGAGGCAAAAACCTTTCCAATTACGAGCGCTACAACTTCCGCATCAATACTGAACACAAGCTTTACAAGGATGTGCTGACCATCGGCCAACATCTCACATTTGCTTATGTCGAAAACCGAGGTATCGGTGTGGGTAACCAGTATAACAATACCTTGCGCGGCGCTTTTAACACGAGTCCTTTCGTGCCAATGTACGATAGCGAGGGAGAATTTTGGGATAACAGCAACTCTACATGGCACAACGGCGAAGCCAACCCATACGCGCTGATGGTTTTGAATAACCAAAACGAACGCAATAACCAGAAACTGCTGGGCGATTTCTATATCACGGTGGAACCCGTGAAGAATCTGAAGTTCAGAACCAGCCTCGGCATCGACTATTACGCGAACGAATCGCACTCTTTCAGCCCGATCTACAAATTGTCGATCTACGCTTTCAACAATGAATCACGCGTTAACCAGTCAATGGGCAAAGGACGGACCTTGCTGTGGGACAACCTGGTGAGTTATGGACTTGACCTGGCAGGACAACACAGCTTTGACGTCATGGTCGGATCTTCGGCGTTCCAATACAATGGAACCTACCTGTGGGGCAACAACCGCAACCTGGTGTTTAATGATCTCGACCACTCGTGGCTTGACAACGCCACCAACACGGCCGGCGGGGGCCTGATGAGTACGGGCGGCGGACCGGAAGCGGAAGATAAGCGGATGTCCTATTTTGCAAGGCTGAATTATAACTTCAGCGAGACATTCCTTTTCAATGCGACGTTTCGCGCAGACGGATCCTCCCGGTTTGCGAAAGGCAACCGCTGGGGATACTTCCCGTCACTGTCCGCGGGATGGGTCATGTCCAATCAGGGATTTTTGGAAAGCGCCGGATGGCTTGACTTCCTGAAGCTCCGCGCAAGCTGGGGACAGGTCGGCAACCTGAACGTAGGAGCCTTCCAGTATCTGGCGCCAATCTCTTTTGCCAATACCAATTACAGTTTCGGACCGGAAGAAGGTGTCCTCACGCCGGGAGCGTTCCCAAGCCGCCTCGGAAACCCGAACCTGAAATGGGAAACCTCTGAACAAACCAACGTCGGCATCGACGCCCGTTTCCTCGCCGGCAAAATGAATGTAAACCTTGACTGGTATATCAAGACAACCAAAGACTGGTTGATCGCGGCGCCGATTCTGGCGACCGCCGGAGCCGATGCGCCGTTTATCAATGGTGGCGACGTGAAAAACACCGGCATCGAGTTGATGCTGTCGTATAGCAACTCCGTTGGAGAATTGCAGTATACACTTTCAGCCAATGGCGCCTATAACAAGAACACGGTCGGCAGCATCCCGAATGTGGATGGCATCGTACACGGCCTGTCCAACCAGTTGTTTGACAACAGCCTCGAATTCAACCGCGCACAGAATGGCTTACCGATTGGTTATTTCTGGGGACTCCAAACCGCCGGCATATTCCAGACGGAAGAAGAGGTGGCAGCCCACCGAAGCTCCGAAGGCGACCTCATCCAACCGAACGCGCTCCCGGGCGACGTCCGCTATGTCGATCGCAACAACGACGGCCAGATCAACGACCTCGACCGCACCATCATCGGCGACCCGAACCCGGACTATACTTTCGGCTTTTCTGCCTCGGCAAACTATAAAGGTTTCGACCTTTCGATTGTCGCCAATGGCGTTGCCGGCAACCAGCTGGTGCAATCCTATCGCAACCACGCCAACCAGTATGCCAATTACACCACCGCCATCCTTGACAGGTGGCATGGACCCGGATCCTCCAACACCATGCCCCGCATCACAGAGAACAGCAGCAACTGGCTTAATTTCTCCGACTTGTATATCCACGATGGCGACTTCTTGCGCATCAGCAACGTCACTTTGGGCTATGACCTGTCCAAACTGCTGAAAGGCAAGTCCATGAACCAGTTCAGGATCTATGCTTCTGCGCTGAACCTGCTTACACTGACAAAATATGAGGGCATGGATCCGGAAGTAGGCTACGGCGTCAACTCATTCTCTTCGGGGATCGATTTGGGTTATTACCCGCGTCCGCGCACTTATATGATTGGAATGAACCTGAAATTTTAAAAGATGAATAACATGAAAAGGTTAAAAATATTTTCACTGACTTTGGCCGTCCTCACGCTTGGCGCTTGCGGCGATGATTTTCTCGATAGCGAGCCAATCACGACGGTAACGGACGTAAACTTTTATAAAACACCGGATGATGGTTACAAAGCCCTCATCGGATGTTATGACGGTTTGCAACGCGTTTGGTCTTCCGGCCTGGCCTTGCCCGTAGCCTCAGAAGTTTTTTCAGACAACGCTTTCGGTGGAACTGGTAACTCTGATCCATTTGGATATCAGATGATCGACGAGTTCGACAAGAGCCGTTCGGCATCAGACCTGAACCTGTTCGAATCCAACTGGTCGGCGTACTACCGGGCCGTCTACCGGTGCAATACGTTGATCGGAAAGCTCGGACAGATCGAGTGGGGTAGCGACCAAGAGCTGAAGCCCGTTTACGAATCAGAGGCTCGCTTCATCCGCGCCTACCTGTATTTCGATATGGTGCGGCTTTGGGGAAATATCCCCTTGATCACCGAACCCACGGCAGAGAATGTACCGCAAGCCGATCCGGACGATGTTTACAAACTCATCGCAGAGGATCTGAAGTTTGCGGCTGAGAACCTCCCGGCAGTTGCCTATACCTCGCAGCCTTCCTCAACATACGGGCGCGTCACCAAATGGGCTGCTGAAGCATTGCTTGCCCGTGTGTACCTTTTTTACACAGGATACTATGAGCAAACCGACCTGGTTGGCGTTGTCAGCAAGGCTCAGGCGCTCGCTTATGTCGAGGATGTGATTGCCAACGGCGGTTTCGGCCTGGTTGACGACTTCGCCAAACTCTGGCCTGCCGCCTCGGTAGCCGATTATGCTGGTGAGGACAACAAGGAGACGGTATTCGCGATCAAGTACACCTATACGAGCAAC